>NZ_JBGOSN010000028.1:0-50060 GCF_046335115.1 Paracoccus sp. P2
GCTCCTCGTCTCAGGCTCCTCGTCATCATCTCCTCCTGGCAAATCACAGGAGCAGTGAATCAGACATTGTTCATCGCGTGAATCCTCAAAGCGACCCGGTGTTGGTCAAATTCGCTCTAGGCGTCCGACCTATCGCTGCGATCGGCCCAATCTCATGCTCGGCCTGCTGCGCTGTCTCAGCTTCGGCGGATCCCGTGTGGACGCCGCGATCGCATCGGAGATACTGCGGGTGGTCGAGCCGATGGCGGTCGAGGCCGCGCTGGAGGCAGAGCGGATGCACAGGGAAGGAGAGGCCGAGCGCCGGCGCATAGCCGAACTCGGCCTGCAGCAGTCAGAATACGATGCTTCGCTGGCGGAACGGCGCTATGCCGCCTGCGACCCGGAGAACCGGCTTATCGCGGCCCAGCTTGAGAAGCATTGGGAAGCCATTGATTTTAAACACCCGAAAAATTGCAGAGTCTCAAACCTTTTGTCATCCATCATCACGCCGGGGGCGCGACTCCCCCGGGATATTTGGACAAGGGAGAATGACGGGGGGGCCGGGGCCGTTCAGTTCTCGCGGAAGGCACGGGTGAAGTAATCCGTCAGGGGCTTGGCCAGATAGGCCATCGGGCTGCGTTCGCCCGTCTGGACATAGACCTCGACCGGCATGCCGGGCATCAGGTCCAGCCCCTTCAGTTTTTCGGCCTCGGTGGCGGGGATCGTCACCTCGCCGCGATAATAGGGTACATGCGTGGCCGGGTCGACCAGGGTGTCGGGGGAGACGCGGCTGAGCATCCCGTCGATCTCGGGCGTGGTGCGCGACGAGAAGGACGAGAAGCGCAGCACCACCCTTTGTCCGGGTTGGACCTCGTCGATATTGATGGTGGCGATGCGGGCGGCGACCAGCAGCGGCCGGTCCTGCGGGATGATGAACAGGATCGGATCGGCCGGGCGGATCACCGAGCGCGGGGTGGTGATCTGCAATTCCTGTACCACGCCCGAGACCGGGGCGCGGATGTCCAACCGGGCGATGCGCTCGGCCAGCGCACGGCGGCGCTCGGCCAGTTCCAGCTCGCGATAGCCCAGTTCGCGCAGTTCGGTTTCGGCGACTTCGCGGCGGGTGGCGGTCTTTTCCAGCCGCGACAGGTCGATTTCGGCCAGCTGCGTCACGGCGCGGGCGCGGGTCGCCGTCGCCTCGCCCAGAAGCCCGTCGAGCCGGGCGGCCTCGCGTTCCAGCGCCAGCACGCGCGGGGCCTGCGCCAGGCCCTTTTCCAGCAAGGACCGCTGGTCGCGCAATTCCTGGGCGATGAAGCCGCGCTGCTGCTCCAGCGCCTGGGTTTGCGCGTCCACGCCGCCGATCTGCGACTGCACCTGTTCGGATTGCTTGGCCAATTGGCCCAGGGATTGTTCGAGCGTGTCGAGCCGGGCCTGGAACAGGCTGGCCTGCCCCTCCATCAGCGCGGCGAGTTCGGGGCGGTTGGCGGCGGCCTCGACCAGTTCCTGCGGGAAGGCGATCCGCTTGCGGTCGGCGCGTTCGGCCTCGAGCCGGCCGCGGCGGGCGAGGATCTCGAAATACTGGCCCTCGACGATGGCGAGCTCGGTCCCCAGAAGCGCGCCGTCCAGCCGGATCAGCGGCTGGCCGGCGGTCACGCTTTCGCCGTCATGGATCAGGATCCCGGCCACCACCCCGCCATCGGGGTGCTGGACGACCTGGCGGCGCTGCTCGACCTCGACCTGGCCGGGTGCGACCACAGCGCCGGCGATACGCGCGGTCCAGGACCAGAGCCCGAAGCCGCCGACCAGAACCAGCATCGCCGCCAGCCCCAGGATGACCGGGCCACGCGCCGACCAGTCGGGGCGCCTGGGCGGTGGGGATGGCCCCGGGGCCGGATGCGGCCCGGCGGAAACGCGGGCCACGTCGCCGGGCATGTCGTCGGCCGGCGCGCGGCCGGATCGGTTCGGATCGCTCATGTCACCCCTCCGCCGTGGCCCTGGGCACGGGCGATCTGCTCGGCGTTCTTGACCAGGGATTTCAGCACCTCGTCGCGCGGGCCGAACGCACGGCGCAGGCCCTGGTCCAGCACCAGCAGCAGGTCGCATTCGGTGATCGCAGCCGGGCGATGGGCCATGATGATGACGGCGCCGCCGCGCGCCTTGATGGTGCGGATCGCCAGGTTCAGCGCCGTCGATCCCTCATTATCGAGATTCGAGTTCGGCTCGTCCAGGACGAAGATGACCGGGTCGGCGTAAAGCGCGCGGGCCAGGCCGATGCGCTGGATCTGGCCGCCGGAAAGCTGCCCGCCGGCCTGGCTGACGCGGGTGTCGTAGCCCTGCGGCAGGTCCAGGATCATGCGATGCGCGGCGGCGGCCGTGGCGGCGGCGACGACGCGCTGCGGATCGGGCTGGGGCGAGAGGCGGGCGATGTTCTCGGCGATGGTGCCGTCGAACAGCGTGACCTGCTGCGGCAGATAGCCGATCAGCCGGCCGAGTGCGTCCGGGTCGTATTGGTCCAGCGTCGCCCCCCCGAGCCGGATCGAGCCCGAGGCGACGGGCCAGGCGGCGATCAGCGCCCGCGCCAGCGTGGTCTTGCCGGCGCCCGAGGGGCCGATCACCCCGAGCGCCTGGCCGGGGGCAAGGTCGAAGCTGACCCCGCGCAGCATCGCCGCGCCCTGGCCGGGGGGCACGACGGCCAGGTTGCGCAGCTCGAGCCGGGCCTCGGGTCGGGGCAGGGGCGTGCGCTGCGCGACCGGCGGGTGGCGCGACAGCAGCTCGGCCAGCCGTTTCCAGCCGTCCTGGGCGCGCTGGACCATGGACCAGCCGCCCACCACCTGCTCGACCGGGGCCAGCGCCCGGCCCATCAGGATCGACGAGGCGATCATGGCGCCCGGCGTCACCTGCTGGCGCAGCACCAGCCAGGCGCCGGCGGCCAGCAGCGCGCTTTGCAGAAACAGCCGGAAGGTGCGGGAGAAGACGGTGAAGCCGGTGGCGCGGTCGCTGGCGCGCAGCGTCGCCTCGGTCGCACGGTCGCGCGCCGCCTGCCAGCGGCGGAAGGCCGCCGCCCGCATGCCGAGCGAGCCGATCAACTCGCCCTCGTCGCGGTAGAGGTCGGACATGCGCTCGGCCGATTGCGCGGCGACGCCGGCCTGCTGCAGCAGATCGCGGCTGAGCCATTGGTTCAAGAGCGTCGCCGCGACCAGCACCGCCATGCCCGCCGTCGCCACCGCGCCCAGGATCGGGTGGAAGATGAAGACCGCTGCCAGGAAAAAGGGCGCCCAGGGCAGGTCGAACAGCGCCATCAGCACCGGCGAGGCGATCAGCCGCTGCACTGCCTCGAGGTCGCGCATGCCGCCGCGCACCACAAGGTCCGAGCCGGCGGCCTGGCCGTCCTGAAGCGCGGCGGTGAAGACCCGCCCCTCCATCCGGTCCTGGAAACGGGCGGCGATGCGGGACATCACGCGGTTGCGCGCCAGGTCGATCACCCCCATCAGCGTGAACAGGAACGCGACCAGCAGAAACAGGGCGGTCAATGTTTCGACCGAGCGGCTGGCCAGCACGCGATCATAGACCTGCATCATGAACAGCGGCCCGGTCAGCATCAGCAGGTTCACCGCAAAGGAAAACAGGCCGACAATGGCGTAAAGCTGCCAGGCCAGGCTGCGCGCGGATTGCAGTTCGCGCTGGCCGTCATGTCGCATCGGCGGCAAGGCCATGCCGGTTCCTTCCTCGTTACCATGACCGGGCTTGCCCGGAATCGCCCCAGCGCATATCCCAAAGCGCAGCCGTGAAACAGTCCGCCGCCGCCCCGCCGTCTGCCCCGAGGCGAATCGCCGCCGGTCCTACCAGTCTTAGCTTCAGAAGGTTATCAAAAGCTTGCCTGCGTGGAATCTCCCCCTGCTTCTTGTCGCGGCCGTCGTGCTGGTGGCCTGTTCGAACCGCGACGGTGACGGCATCCATGACCCTTACGAACCGATGAACCGCAAGGTCCATGCCTTCAACCGCGGGATCGACGCGCATGTCGTCAAGCCGCTGGGCGCAGGCATGTCGGGCGGCGAAGGGAGCGGGATCGGCAGCCATGTCGTCGCGGGCCTTGGCAATTTCGGCTCGAACCTGGCACAGCCGGGCAGGGTGGTGAACCACTTGCTGCAAGGCAAGCCGGGGCCGGCCGCGCGCATGACCCTGCGGTTCCTGGTGAACACGACGGTCGGGCTGGCGGGCTTTCTCGATCCGGCCGCCAGCGATTTCTCCCTGCCCGAGGAGGACACGGATTTCGGCCAGACCCTTGCCACCTGGGGGGTGGGCGAGGGGGCCTATCTGGAACTGCCGCTGATTGGTCCCTCGACCCAGCGCGATGCGGCGGGCCGCGTCGTCGATCTGGTCATCGACCCGATGCGGGGCTGGCTGAACCGCGACCAATACCTGATCGGCATGGGGGCACGCGTCGCCTCAAAAGCCGGTGAGCGGGGCCGTTTCGGCGATTCCGTCGATTCCATCCTGCACGAAAGCGCCGATAGTTATGCCCAGACGCGGCTGATCTGGTTGCAGCATCGCCGTCACGAACTGGGCGAGGAAGGAGAGCACATTGACCCTTATGCCGAATGAAACCCGCCGCGGGTTCCTGGGCCTGGTCGGCGCGGGGCTGGCCATCGCCGTCCGGCCCGCCTGGGCGCTGGACACCGGCGAGGCGCGGGCGCTGATCGAGAAATCCCTGGGCGAAGTCTATGCCGTGATCAATTCCGGCCAGCCGCCGGCGCAGATGTATCGCGCCTTCGAGGCGATCTTCGCGCGCTATGCCGATGTCGAGATCATCGCCCGCTCGGCCCTGGGTCCGGCGGCGCGCCAGGCCGGGGCGGCCGAGTTTGCGGCCTATCGCCAGGCGTTCCAGGGCTATATCGGGCGCAAATACGGCAAGCGCTTCCGCGAGTTCATCGGCTCGAAGATCGAGGTCACGGGCGCCAGGCCGGTGAAATCCTTCTTTGCCGTGACCTCGGTCGCCTATCTCAAGGGTCGCAGCCCGATGGAAGTGGAATGGCATGTCTCGGACAAGTCCGGGAAGAGCCGCTATTTCAACATCATCATCGAGGGGGTGAACATGCTCGCCTCGGAACGGGCCGAGATCGGGGCGATGCTGGCGCGGCGCAAGGGCGATCTGGCGGCGCTGACGGCGGACTTGCAGCAGGCAGGCTGAGCCCCGGCGCGCGTCCCGGCGCCAAGGACAAAGCGGCTTCTTCGTTCCCCAAATACCCACCGCGGCGGCGCGGCCGGGCGGGCACAGTGATGACGCCTGCGGCCTGCACGAAAAACAGGAAGGCCGGTCCCGCGGAACCGGCCGTTCCTCATTCCTGATAGACACCCTGGATGCCGCGCAGCGCCTGGGTCAGCGCGTCGTCGGCGCCGGGCGGCGGCATCTCGGCTTCGGGTCCGCTGGTCACGGTCTCGGCCGGGAAGGTGGGCGGGCCGCCGGGCGTCTGCACGCCGGGATCGGGCAGGGCGCGCCCGGCCCCGTCCCCTGGCTGCGCCTGATCCTGGCGCTGGCCTTGCGGCAAGGGCTGGCCAAGCGCCTCGGACAGCGCCGCGGCCAGGGGATCGGCCGCGCCATCGCCGCCGGTGCTGACCACCTGCGGGACGGCACTGTCCGGGTCGAAGGCGAAACTGCCCAGCGATTCGACCGGCAGGCCCTCGTGGATCTCGGCCATCACCGCCTGCCAGATCTCGGCCGGCAGCCCGCCGCCGGTCACGCCCTTCAGCGGCGTGTTGTCGTCATAGCCCATCCAGACGCCGGTGACATATTGCCCGGTGAAGCCGATGAACCAGGCGTCGCGATAGCTCGAGGTGGTGCCGGTCTTGCCCGCCGCCGGACGGCCCGACAGCCTGGCGCGGGTGCCGGTGCCGCGCTCGATCACCTGCTGCATCATGCCGATCAGCTCGCGCGCCGCCTTTTGCGAGATCACGCGCTGGCCCATGCCGCCGGCCTGGCCGATCAGCGCCTGGTCGTCGCCCTTGATGCGCAGCTCCACCAGGCCGTAGGGGCTGACGGCGGTGCCGCCGTTGCGGATGCCGGCATAGGCGCCGGTCATCGCCAGCAGCGTCGATTCCGAGACGCCCAGCCCCAGCGAGGGGCCGCTGGCCAGGTCGCTGGCAAAGCCGAAATCCTGCGCCACGCGGCGCACGGCATCGCGGCCGGCGATTTCCTGCAGGCGGATGGTGGCGGTGTTCAGCGATTGCGACAGGGCGCGGGTCAGCGTCACCTCGCCCGAATAGCGGCGGGTGTAGTTCTGCGGCGACCACGGTCCCGAGCCGCGCACGTTGATGGTCAGCGGCGCGTCCAGCACCGTGTCGTTCGGGCTGTAGCCCTGGTCCAGCGCGGCGGCAAAGACGAAGGGCTTGAAGCTGGAGCCGGTCTGCCGCTTGGCCTGGGTCGCGCGGTTGAAGGTGCCGGTCGCGGTATTGTCGCGCCCGCCGATCATGGCGCGCACGGCGCCGTCGGGCGACATCACCACCACGGCCGCCTGCGCCTTGGAGCCCTCGGCGACCTTTTCGTCGAAGATGCGCTTCAGCGCACGTTCGGCGGCGCGCTGCACGCGCTGGTCGAAGGTGGTGGTGATGGTGACGTCCTCGGTCGTCTCGCTGGTCAGGAAGCCGGGGCCGGATTCCATTACCCAATCGGCAAAATAGCCGCCGGCCCGCGCCGCCGCCGCCTTGGACAGCGCCGCCGGTTGCGCCTTGGCCTCGGCGAATTGCCTGTCGTCCAGATAGCCCTGGTCATGCATCAGCCCCAGGATCACCGTGGCCCGGTCCTGGGCGCGTTGCAGGTTCGAGGTCGGCGCGAAATAGCTGGGCGCCTTGAGCAGCCCGGCCAGCATCGCCGCCTCGGCCGCGTTCACCTCGGCGGCCGACTTGTCGAAGTAACGCTGCGCCGCCGCCTCGAAGCCGCGCGCCCCGGCACCCAGATACGAGCGGTTCATGTAGATGTTCAGGATGTCCTGCTTGGAATACTTGAACTCCATCGCCAGCGCATAGGGCACTTCCTTGACCTTGCGCCAGATCGAGGACTTGCGGCACTCGGCCTCGAACTCGGCCTCGGATTTCCAGCGGATCGGGTCGAAGCTCTCGCCCAGGCACAGAAGCTTGGCGACCTGCTGGGTGATGGTCGAACCGCCGTTGCCCTCCAGCGGGCCGCGGCCGGCGGCCAGGTTGATCTTGATGGCGCTGGCGATGCCCTGCGGGTCCACGCCCGGATGGCGATAGAATCGCTTGTCCTCGGTGGCGACCACCGCGTCCTTCAGCACCGGTGCGATCTTGTCGGCGCTGACCATGCCGAAAGTTTCGCCACGCCAGGCAAAGACCCGGCCCTCGGTGTCCAGCATGGTGACGGAACCGCGGGCACGGCCGTCGAAAAGCGCCGCAGGTTCGGGCAGCGTGGTGTAATAATAGAAGCTGGCGGCCAGCAGAATCAGCGCCACCGTCAGCCCCAGCCGCCAGAAGGCGCCCCAGATCACCCGCCAGACCAGCGCGATGATTCCGGCGATTCCCCGCGTCACCACATTGCCGCCGCGCCGCCGCCTGGGGGGCTTGCCAGGGGATGATCCGCCGGTTCGTTTCTGCGCTTTCTGAGGGGCTTGGTCGAAATTGCGCTTGTCCGCGACGATGCGGCCCTTGCCGGTCGGTTTCTTCATGCCTGCTTTCCTGCCCGGCCGATTGCTCCGGCCCATTGGCGCGCAACATACATCAAAGCCAGGGGCTTGAGAACCGAGATGACCTATCAGTGAACTGCCCCCGCAGGCTGCAAAACCCGGCATTCCTGCCCTTATTTCGGGCAGGCGAGGGGCGGGCCGGGCCGAAAGCTGCACAAACCTTGTGCCTGGAGGGGGGCGGCGGGTTTCCTGACCGGGACATGGAACTGCTGCAACGCAGAAAGAAGGTGCAGGAAACATGATGAGACCTACCGCGATCAAACCCATGATCCCGGCGCTCGCCCTCCCGCTGATCGGGCTGGCGGTGCCGGCCCTGGCGCAGGATGCCGAGGCCCCGGCGGCGACCGTCGAAACCGTCGTCGAGACCCTGGCGCCCATCGTCGACAAGGGCGACACGACCTGGATGATGATTTCGGCCATCCTGGTCATGGCCATGTCCATTCCGGGGCTGGCGCTGTTCTATGGCGGGCTGGTGCGGGCCAAGAACATGCTCTCGGTGCTGATGCAGGTCTTCACCATCTTCTGCATCATGTCGATCCTGTGGGTCTGTTTCGGCTATTCGCTGGCCTTCACCGGCGCCGGCTCGGCCGAGGAGGCGACCTGGCTCACGCCCTTCATCGGCGGCCTCTCCAAGGCGTTCCTGGCGGGGGTGGACAGCGCGTCCCTTGCCGAGACCTTTACCACCAATGTCTATGTGCCGGAATATGTCTTCATCATCTTCCAGATGGCCTTCGCCTGCATCGCGCCGGCGCTGATCGTCGGCGCCACGGTCGAGAGGATGAAATTCGCGGCCGTGCTGGCCTTCGTGGTGATCTGGTTCTTCTTCTCCTACCTGCCCATGGCGCATATGGTCTGGTGGTGGGGCGGGCCCTCGGCCTATGACGCGCCGGGCGGCTTCCTGTTCGGCCATGGCGACCTGGACTTCGCCGGCGGCACGGTCATCCACATCAATGCCGGCGTCGCCGGGCTGGTGGCGGCGCTGGTCGTCGGGCCGCGGCTGGGCTACGGCAAGGAGTTGATGGCGCCGCACAACCTGCCCTTTACCTTCCTGGGCGGCTGCCTGCTGTGGATCGGCTGGTTCGGCTTCAACGCCGGCTCGAACATGGAGGCCACCGGCACCGCCGCCATGGCGATCCTGAACACCACCGTCGCCACCGCCGCCGCCGCGCTGGCCTGGGCCTTCGGCGAATGGCTGCTGCGCGGCCACCCCTCGCTTCTGGGCGGGGTCTCGGGTGCCATCGCCGGCCTCGTCGGCATCACCCCCGCCGCCGGCTTCGTCGGCCCGATGGGCGCCATCGTCATCGGCCTGGCCGCGGGCTTCCTGTGCATGTGGTTCGTCGTCAGCCTGAAGGCGAAGCTGGGCGTGGACGAAAGCCTGGACGTGTTCGGCATCCACGGTATCGGCGGCATCGTCGGCGCCATCCTGACTGGCGTCTTCGCCGCGCCGTCGCTGGGCGGCTCGGGCATCTACGACTATGCCACCGAATCGGTCGTGGCCGGCTATGACATCGCCGGCCAGGTGATGACCCAGACGTTGGGCGTGACCGTGGCGGTGGTCTGGTCGGCCGTGGTCTCGTTCATCGCGCTGATGATCGTTAAGGCGGTGATCGGCCTGCGCGTCTCGGGCGGCGACGAGCGGCAGGGCCTCGATGTCACCACCCATGGCGAGAACGCCTATAACAGCTGAGGCAGGGCTTCAGGCAAAAGGAAAAGCCCGGCTTCTTGCCGGGCTTTTTCGTCGGCGCGGGGCTTGATGGTCAGGACAGGCGCGAGACCACGAAATCCGCCAAGTCCGCCAGGATGCGGCGCAGGGGCTGGTCGGGCGCGGCTTGCAGCGCCGCCTTGGCGCGGCCGGCCCAGGCGATGGCATCGGCGCGGGCGGCCTCCAGCGCCTCGCGGCGGCGCAGGATCTCCAGCGCAGTGGCCAGGTCGGCCTCGTCCTGCCGGCCCTGGCCGATGGTGCGTTCCCAGAAGGCGCGCTCGGCCTCGTCGGCGCGGGCGATGGCCTTGATCACCGGCAGAGTCAGCTTGCGCTCGCGGAAATCGTCGCCGACATTCTTGCCGATCGTGGTGGTCGAGCCGCCGTAATCCAAGAGGTCGTCGACGATCTGGAAGGCGATCCCCAGCGCATCGCCGTAATCGAACAGCGCCCGCTGCACCGCCGGGTCGGCGCCGGCCACCACCGCGCCTGCCTCGGTCGCGGCGGAAAACAGCGCCGCTGTCTTGCCGCGCACGATCTGGATATAGGTGTCCTCGGTGGTCGAGACGTCCTGCGCGGCGGTCAGCTGCAGCACCTCGCCCTCGGCGATGGTGGCGCTGGCATTGGCCAGGATGCGCATGACCTGCATGCTCTCCGTATCCGCCATCAGCTGGAAGCTGCGCGCGAACAGGTAATCGCCGACCAGCACGCTGGACTTGTTGTCCCACAGCAGGTTGGCCGTCGGCCGGCCGCGCCGCTGCCGGCTTTCGTCGACCACGTCGTCATGCA
The DNA here is from genome assembly GCF_046335115.1 of Paracoccus sp. P2. Taxonomy (NCBI): domain Bacteria; kingdom Pseudomonadati; phylum Pseudomonadota; class Alphaproteobacteria; order Rhodobacterales; family Paracoccaceae; genus Paracoccus; species Paracoccus sp. P2. The sequence continues at coordinate 10,162 of NZ_JBGOSN010000028.1, forward strand.
GAAGCGTTGCGGTATGGATGAACTCGACCGCCGCGGCCAGCAGCACATGGCTGTCGCCGCCATAGCCGCACAGCCGCGCGGCCGCCAGCACCAGCATCGGCCGCAGCCGCTTGCCGCCGGCCTCGACCAGATGCGCGGTCACTTCCGGAATGCGGGAGGCGTGGCGGCTGGCCATGCGTTCGCGGATCAGCGCATTGACCCGGCCCATATCCCCGGCCAGTTCCACGGAGAGCCGGTCGAGCGGCTTGGAGACGTTTTCGTTCATGCCCATCAGCGATCCCCTTTTGCTGCCAGCCATTGCCACGCCATGGACACATGCGCAACAGCCGCGTAACTTTGCTGTGTCATGAAAGAGCTTCTGCGCACCACCGATCCACTTCTCATCACCCGCGCCGCCGACCTGCTGGCGGCCGAGGGGATCCATGCCTTTCCGCTGGACCAGCACATGAGCGTGCTGGAAGGTTCGCTGGGCATCCTGCCGCGGCGGCTGATGGTGGCGGATCGCGACCTGTTCATGGCGCGTGCCATCCTGCGGGACAATCGCATCCATCATGACTGAACTGCGCGAGGACGGATTCCTCGGCGGCCGGCTGCGCATTGCCCAGCCCGCGCAGGGCTATCGCGCCGGGGCGGATGCGGTGATGCTGGCGGCGGCCTGCCCGGCGCGACCCGGCGACAGCGTGCTGGAACTGGGCTGCGGGGCAGGGGCGGCGCTGTTGTGCCTGGGCGCGCGGGTGCCGGGCCTGCGGCTGGCCGGGCTGGAACTCCAGCCGGCTTATGCCGAGCTGGCGCGACGCAATGCCGCGGCCAATGCCATTCCGGCCGAGCTGCATGAGGGCGACCTGGCCCGGATGCCTGCCGCCCTGCGCGGCCAAAGCTTCGACCATGTGATCGCCAACCCGCCCTATTTCACCGGCGGCCCGCCGGCGCCCGATGTCGGCCGCGGCCGCGCCCGGCACGAGGCCACGCCCCTGCCGCTGTGGATCGAGGCCGGGCTGCGCCGGTTGCGGCCGGGCGGCTGGCTGACGCTGATCCAGCGCAGCGAGCGGCTGGCCGAGATCCTGGCCGCGCTTTCGGCCGCGGCCGGGGCGATCACGATCCTGCCGGTCGCGGCGCGCGAGGGGCGCGAAGCGGGGCGGATCATCGTCGCCGCGCGCAAGGGCGCGCGGGCGCCGCTGCGCCTGCTGTCGCCCTTTGTCATGCATGCAAAACCGTTACATTCGGCCGATGAAGAAGACCTGACCGGGGCCGCACAGGCGGTTTTGCGCGAGGGTGCGGCACTTTCGCTCGGCGGGCCGAATTTTCGGTGACAATGTGACGATTCTATGCTGCAATCCCTTGGTTCGATCAATCCAAGAGGAGGACGGAATGTCGGTTGAATCCCATGTGCAGGAGCTTCGCCGCAAACATCAGTCACTTTCGAACGCCATCGAGGCCGCGCATCGCAGCCCCGGCACGGATGACCTCACCATCGCCCGGATGAAGAAGGAAAAACTTCGCCTCAAGGAAGAGATCACGCGCCTGTCGCATTGACCTGCGGCGCGGGCGGGCCCGTGCCCGCCCGAAGGCCAGGACCATGGAATGAGAAACGGCCCGCGACATCTCGCGGGCCGTTGCCTGTCGGGGGAGCCGGCTCAGACGAAGAACTGGCCGCCATTGGCGCTGATGGTCGAGCCGGTGATGAAACCGGCATCCTCGGAAGCCAGGAAGACCACGCAGCGCGCGATTTCCTCGGGCTCGCCCAGGCGGCCGACCGGGATCTGGGGGATGATGCGCTCGTTCAGCACCTTCTCGTCGATGGCGCGGACCATCTCGGTGCCGATATAGCCGGGGCAGATCGCGTTCACGGTGATGCCGGCACGGGCGCCTTCCTGGGCCAGCGCCTTGGTAAAGCCCAGGTCGCCTGCCTTGGCCGCCGAATAGTTCGCCTGGCCGGCCTGGCCCTTCTGGCCGTTGATCGAGCTGATGTTGACGATACGGCCGTATTTGCGGTCGCGCATGCCCGACCAGACCGGATGGGTCATGTTGAACAGGCCCGTCAGGTTGGTGTCGATGACCTCTTTCCACTGCTGGGGGGTCATCTTGTGGAACATCGCGTCGCGGGTGATGCCGGCATTGTTGACCAGCACGGCGATGGGGCCAAGCTCCTCCTCCACCTGCTTGATGCCCGCCGCGCAGGCGTCGTAATCCGCCACCGACCATTTGTAGGTCTTGATGCCGGTTTCCTCGGTAAAGGCGCGGGCGGCATCGTCATTGCCGGCGTAATTCGCCGCGACCGTATAGCCGGCCTCCTTCAGCGCCTTCGAGATTGCCGCGCCGATGCCGCGCGACCCGCCGGTCACAAGGGCCACTTTTGCCATTTTTCGTCCCCCTTTGAAAATGGTCGTGAAATTGTGTTACCGAACTGGCACGGCGCGCGCAAGATAGTTGCGCGCGCCTTTTCGGGTCAGGGGCGCTCGAGGCACAGGGCGACGCCCATGCCGCCGCCGATGCACAGCGTGGCCAGGCCCTTTTTCGCGTCGCGGCGCTGCATTTCGAACAGCAGCGTGTTCAGGATGCGGCAGCCCGAGGCGCCGATGGGATGGCCGATGGCGATGGCGCCGCCGTTCACGTTCACGATCGAGGGATCCCAGCCCATGTCGCGGTTCACGGCGATGGCCTGGGCAGCGAAGGCCTCGTTCGCCTCGACCAGGTCCAGGTCGCCGACCGACCAGCCGGCCTTTTCCAGCGCCTTGCGGCTGGCGGGGATCGGGCCGGTGCCCATGATCTGCGGGTCCACACCGGCGGTCGCATAGGAGGCGATGCGGGCCAGCGGCGTCAGGCCGCGGCGAGCGGCCTCGTCCTCGGTCATGACCAGCACGGCGGCGGCGCCGTCGTTCAGGCCCGAGGCATTGCCGGCCGTCACCGTCCCCTCCTTGCTAAAGGCGGGGCGCAGCTTCTCCATTGCCTCCAGCGTGGCGCCGTGGCGGATGTATTCATCGGCATCGACCACCGTCTCGCCCTTGCGGGACTTGATGGTCACGGGCACGATCTCGTCGGCGAACTTGCCGGCCTTCTGCGCAGCCTCGGCCTTGTTCTGCGAGGCGACGGCGAACTGGTCCTGCTCGGCCCGCGAGATTTCCCATTTGCCGGCGACGTTTTCGGCCGTGGTGCCCATGTGGTAATCGTTGAAGGCGTCCCAGAGCCCGTCCTTGATCATGGTGTCGAGCATCTTCATGTCGCCCATCTTCTGCCCGGCGCGGATATAGGCGGCATGGGGTGCCAGCGACATGGATTCCTGGCCGCCGGCCACGACGATCCTGGCGTCGCCCAGCAGAACCTGCTGCGCCGCCAGCGCCACCGTACGCAGACCCGAGCCGCAGACCTGGTTGATGACCCAGGCCGCCGATTCCCGCGGGAAGCCGGCCTTGATATGCGCCTGGCGGGCGGGGTTCTGGCCCTGGGCGGCGGTCAGCACCTGGCCCAGGATGGTTTCGGACACTTCGGAAGGATCGATTCCGGCGCGCTCGACGACCGCTTTCAGGACGATGGCGCCAAGCTCATGCGCCGGCAGGTTCGCAAAGGATCCCAGAAAGCTGCCGACGGGGGTGCGGGCAGCGGAAACGATTACGGCTTTGGTCATGACGGGCTCCTTCCCAGATGGCCGAAAATATTCGGTTACAGGAAGACTGTTTGCCGTTTCGTTACCCGAGGTCAAGCGGACTTGATGCTGTGCTGCTGCCAATAGGCGGCATGGCCGCGAGGCTTGGGCGCCCGTTCGCGCAGGCCGGCAAGCCGCGTGGTCGTGACGCCTGCCAGGCCGATCCGCGCCGGCCGGCCGGTCGGTCGGGAAATCGTCCGCCATCGCTCTGGACCGCGGGCCAGGGCGCCGCCGGTCACCATGGCGGCGGCGGGCATTTCTACCGCAGGGTGAATCGGGTTCAGCTGCGCCGGGCGGCGGTGCTGGGCGATTTCCAGGGCGGCACGATGGTCGGGGCGCCGAAATAATAGCCCTGCAGGCAGTCTATGCCCATGTCGATCAGGAAGGCCGCGTCCTCGGCCGTCTCGACCGATTCCGCGACGGTGAACATGTCGAAATGCCGGGCAATGGATTGCAGCGCCCGCGCCAGCACCTGGTTGTCGCGCTGCGTGGCGATATCGCGGACGAACTGTCCGTCGATCTTGACCATGTCGAAGCAGAAATCCCGCAGGTAGCGGAACGAGGTATAGCCGGCGCCGAAATCGTCCAGCGCGAAGCTGACGCCCTGGGCCTGCAACTCCTGCATGAATTGTTCGACCAGCTCGGGCATGCCCATGGCCGAGCTTTCGGTGATCTCGAGGATCAGCCGCTCGGCGATGCTGACATCGCCGGCGATGCCCTTGCGCAGGGTGCGCAGCCAGGCCGGATAGCCGATGGAGCGCGCCGACATGTTGATCGAAAGCCTGAGCGAGGGCGCTTCGGCCAGGGATTTCAGCCCCAGCGACAGCGACAGGCAGTCGATCTGCCGTCCCAGTTCCGTGGTTTCGGCCAGCGGCAGGAAATCGCGCAGCGGCACGATGCGCCCGGTTTCATCGATGATTCGGATCAGCCCCTCGTGGAAGGCTGCGTGGTCGGTGCGATCCGCCTGCACCACCGGCTGATAGGCCAGGACGGCGTCGCCGCGCGAGACCGCCCGCCGCACCGTCGCCATTGTCACCCGCGCCTGCCGGTCCACGGCGAAATCCAGCGGAGAGCCCATTTCCAGTCGCGAATCGATTTTGTCGGTCATGCCAAGACTCCTGTCATCCACGGCACTCTGGCGATCATCTCCTAAGATCGCGTAAACTGAAGCCGCATTCTCGACTCGAGGTTAACGGATCCTTGCCCGACCTGTCCGAACGCTGCGCCTGGTGCGGCTCCGACCCGCTTTACGTCGCCTATCACGACCATGAATGGGGCGTGCCGGAATACGATTCCCGCGCGCTTTGGGAAAAGCTGGTGCTGGACGGTTTTCAGGCGGGGCTGAGCTGGATCACCATCCTGCGCAAGCGCGAGGCCTTCCGCGAGACCTTCGAGGGCTTCGACCCCGAGCGCGTCGCCGCCTGGGGCGAGCCGCAGATCACGCGCGCCCTGCAAAACCCCGGCATCATCCGCCATCGTGGCAAGATCGAGGCCGCCGTCCGGGGCGCCCGGCTGTTCCTGGAGATCGAGGCGGGCGAGGGGTTCTCGCCCTTCATCTGGTCCTTCGTCGGCGGCCGGCCGATCCAGAACCATTTCACCGCCATGAGCCAGGTTCCCGCCAAGACCGCGGAATCCGAAGCCATGGCCAAGGCATTGAAAAAGCGTGGATTCAACTTCTGCGGGCCGGTGATCACTTATGCCTTCATGCAGGCCTGCGGGCTGGTCAACGACCACATGACCCATTGCCCGGCCCATGCCCGCGTCAAGGCGCTGTCGCCTGCCTGACCAGTTCCTTGGCCGCCTCCGAGGACCAGTCGGCGCCGCCGATCAACCGGGCGATCTCGTTGCCGTCGCGGTCGATCAGCACCGTCACCGGCATGCCCATCACCCCCATTTCGCGCGCAAGTTGCTGGCGCGGGTCCAGATGCACCGGCAGATGGGTGATGCCTTCCTCGTCCAGGAATTTCCTGACCGCGGGCGGCGGGTTGTGGCCGGCGGCAATGGCCAGGACCTCGAAATCCTCGCCGCCCATCTCGGCCTGAAGCGCGTCGAGCGAGGGCATTTCCTCGCGGCAGGGGGCGCACCAGGTGGCCCAGAAATTCAGCAGCACCACCTTGCCCCGCCAGTCGGCCAGGCTGTGCGTGCCGCCCTCGGGGTCGGTGAAGCCGGTTGCGGGCACCGGGGTCGGATCGGTGGGCGCCAGCTTGGCCAGCCCGCCGTCACGGGCGGCCTGCCAGTCGATTTCGCCGGCAAATGCCGGGCCGAAACCCGCATTTGCACCGATCAGCAGCGCCGTATAAAGAACCAGCCAACGCATTCCACCCCCCGAAGGACAAGTCATGACCGAGCAGCCCACCACCGCCAACCAGATGTGGGGCGGACGTTTCGCCGCAGGCCCGGACGCGATCATGGAGGCGATCAACGCCTCGATCGGCTTCGACCGGCGGCTCTATGCCCAGGACATCCGGGGCAGCCGCGCCCATGCCGCGATGCTTGCGGCACAAGGCATCATCAGCACTAGCGATGCCGAGGCGATCGGGGAAGGGCTGCTCACGGTCTTGTCAGAGATCGAGGCGGGCGACTTCCCCTTCTCGACCGCGCTGGAAGATATCCACATGAACGTGGAATCGCGGCTCAAGGAGATCATCGGCGAGCCGGCGGGGCGGCTGCACACGGCGCGGAGCCGCAACGACCAGGTGGCGACCGATTTCCGGCTCTGGGTGCGCGACCAATGCGATGCGGCCATCCAGGGGCTCGATGCGCTGATCCGCGTCGCCCTGTCGCAGGCCGAGCGGGGCGCGGATTGGGTCATGCCCGGCTTTACCCATCTGCAGACGGCGCAGCCGGTCACCTGGGGCCATCACATGATGGCCTATGTCGAGATGTTCGGCCGTGACCTGTCGCGTTTCCGGGACGCGCGCAAGCGCATGAACGAATCGCCCCTGGGCGCCGCCGCCCTGGCCGGCACCGGCTTTCCCATCGACCGCGAGGCGACGGCGCGCGCGCTTGGCTTCGACCGGCCGATGGCCAACAGCCTGGACGCGGTCAGCGACCGGGATTTCGCGCTGGAGTTCCTGTCCTCGGCCGCGATCTGCGCCGTCCACCTGTCGCGGCTGGCCGAGGAGCTGGTGATCTGGTCCTCGGCGCAGTTCCGTTTCGTCACCATGTCGGACCGCTTCTCGACCGGCTCGTCGATCATGCCGCAGAAGAAGAACCCCGACGCGGCCGAGCTGATCCGGGCCAAGATCGGCCGCATCCTTGGGGCGGCCGTGGCGCTGTTCGTGGTGATGAAGGGCCTGCCCTTGGCCTATTCCAAGGACATGCAGGAGGACAAGGAGCAGGTCTTCGATGCCGCGGACAACCTGATGCTGGCCTTGGCGGCGATGACCGGGATGCTGTCGGACCTGACGGCGAACCGCGAGCGGCTGGAGGCGGCGGCGGGCTCGGGCTTTTCCACCGCGACCGACCTGGCCGACTGGCTGGTGCGCGAGGCCGGGCTGCCCTTCCGCGACGCCCATCACGCGACCGGCGCGCTGGTCGCCATGGCCGAGCAGGCCGGCATCGACCTGCCGGAGCTGACGCTTGAGCAGATGCAATCGGTCAACCCCGCGATCACCGCGGATGTCTATAACGTGCTGGGCGTGCATAACTCGGTCGCCTCGCGCATGTCCTATGGCGGCACCGCACCCCGGCAGGTCCGCGCCCAGATCGCCCGCTGGAAAGAGAAACTGGAGGAGAAATCCGCATGACGCAGCATCTGCTTTTGGCCGCTTTCGCGCTGATCCTGGCAAGCCTGGCCGCTTGCGGCGTCGACGGCGCCCCGACCCGTCCCGAGCCCGCCCGCGAAACCGTGCCGGAACCCGGCGTGCATATCAGCGGAGAGGCGCGTTTCGGTGTCGTCACGCAGCTCTGAGCTGACGCCGCTGCGGCTGGCCTGGGCCGCGCTTGCGCTGGCCGGCCTGGTGGCGGCGCTGTGGCGGGGCGAGGCGTCGTGGCAGGGCGCGGGCGGGTCCGAGCTGGTGGCACACGCAACGCTGACGCTGTGGTGCCTGGTCGAGACCATGCAGCGCCGCAACTGGGCGGCGCTGCTGACGCTGCCGGCGCTGGCGCTGGGGATCGGCTTTGCGCTGCCGCTTTATCTGTTCATCCGCTCTCGCAGGATCACCTGATGGATCACTTCAACTATGTCGATGGCTGGCTGCATGCCGAGGAGGTGCCGCTGGCCCGCATCGCGGCCGAGGTCGGCACCCCGGTCTATGTCTATTCCACCGCGACGCTGACCCGGCATTTCAAGCTGTTCCAGCAGGCGCTGGACTGGACCGACCACCTGGTCTGCTTTGCGGTCAAGGCGAATTCGAACATCGCCGTGCTGAAGCTTCTGGGCGACCTGGGCGCGGGCATGGACATCGTCTCGGCCGGGGAATATGCGCGGGCCAGGGCGGCAGGTGTGCCGGGCGAGCGAATCGTGTTCTCCGGCGTCGGCAAGCTTGAATCCGAGATGCGCATGGCGCTGGAAGGCGGCATCCGCCAGTTCAATGTCGAATCCGAGCCGGAGCTGGAATTGCTGTCGCGCGTCGCCACCTCGATGGGCGTCGAGGCGCCGATCGCCGTGCGGGTGAACCCGGACGTGGATGCCAGGACGCATGAGAAGATCGCCACCGGCAAGTCGGAAAACAAGTTCGGCATCCCCATCGCGCGGGCGCGCGAGGTCTATGCCCATGCCGCGCGCCTGCCCGGCATCCGGGTGGTCGGCATCGACATGCATATCGGCAGCCAGCTGACCGACCTGGAGCCCTATCGCCAGGCCTATGCCAAGATGGCCGAGCTGACCCGCGCGCTGCGCGCCGACGGCCATGCCATCACCCGGCTCGACATGGGCGGCGGCCTGGGCATCCCTTACCGGCGCGACAACAACGCGCCGCCCCTGCCGATCGAATACGGCCAGGTGATCCGCGACGCCGTGGGCGACCTGGGCTGCGAGATCGAGATCGAACCGGGGCGCAACATCGCCGGCAATGCGGGCATCCTGCTGGCCTCGGTGATCTACCTGAAACAGGGCGAGGGGCGGGATTTCCTGATCCTCGACGCCGCCATGAACGACCTGATCCGGCCGGCGATGTATTCGGCCCATCACGACATCGTCCCGGTGCGCGAGCCGGCGCCGGGGGCGGAGGCCGCGCCCCATGACGTGGTCGGCCCGGTCTGCGAGACCGGCGACACCTTCCAGAAGGCGGTCGATCTGCCGGTGCTGGGGCCCGGCGACCTGGTGGCGCTGCGCTCGGCCGGGGCCTATGGGGCGGTGATGGCCTCGGAATACAATTCGCGGCCCCTGGTGCCCGAGGTCCTGGTCAGCGGCGATCAATTCGCCGTCATCCGGGCGCGACCGACGCTTGAGGAAATGCTGGGACGCGATACCATCCCGGAATGGCTTTAGGTATCGCTTCCTGCTGCGTGGTCGCCGGGGGTTTCACACCCCCGGACCCCCGTGGGATATTTGCCCAAGAAAGAAGCGGCCATGGCTGAACCGCGCCGCATCGGATGGGCGGTCGGACTGACCCGTGCCGGCATGTGGTGGGAGGCGCTGGCCGCGGCCTTCTGGCCCCTGGGCGTATTGCTGGCGCTGGTCCTGGCGGCGTTGGCCTTTGGCGCGGCCGAGCTTTTCTCCTCGCAGGCGCTGATGGGGCTGATGGGCCTGGTGGCCCTGGTCGCCGTGCTGGCTTTCGGCCGGGGGCTGCGGCGCTTTCGTCGACCCTCGGCCCTGGCGGCGCGGGTGCGGGTCGACCTGACCCTGCCGGGGCGGCCGCTATCGGCCCTGCGCGACCGCCTGGCCCTGGGGGCCGGGGACGAGGGTGCGGATGCGTTGTGGCGCGCGCATCTGGCGCGGATGCAGATGGCGGCGGCGGCGGCGCGCCCCGTGCCGCCCGATGCACGGCTGCGCTGGCGCGATCCGGCCGCCCTGCGGCTGGCCAGCGTGGTGGCGCTGGTCATGGCGCTGGTCTTTGCGCCGGCGGGGCAGCTGGGGCAGGGCCTTGCCGCCCTGGGCGCGACCTTCCGGCCCCTGCCCGAGGCGCGGCCTGGCGCCGAGGCCGGCCCGTCATGGGAGGGCTGGGCCGAGCCCCCCACCTATACCCGACGCCCGACGCTGTATCTGAACGCCCTGCCCGAGGGGCAGGGGCTGGAACTGCCCAAGGGCTCGAAGCTGAGCTTCCGGCTTTACGGCGAGGGCGCCGAGATCGCGCAGGACATCGGCGCGGCGGTGCCGGGCGGCGAGCCTGCCACGCCGGAGTTCATGGCCGAGCGCGACGGGATGATCGAGGTCGCCGGGCGGCGCTTCGACGTGACGGTGCTGCCCGATGCGGTGCCGGTCGTGGCGCCCGGCAAGGCGCCCGAGCGGCGTGCCGACGGTCGGCTGGTGCAGGAATTCACCGCCAGCGACGACAACGGCATCGCGGCGGGCCAGGCGGTCATCGTGCTGGACCTGGATGCGGTGGACCGCCGCTTTGGCCTGGCCCCGGAGCCCGAGCCGCGCGAGGCGGTGGAACTGGCGCTGCCCCTGCCCGCGACCGGCAGCCGCAAGCAGATCCGCGGCCGGCTGGTGGGCGACCTGGCGCGCCACCCCTGGGCCAATCTGCCGGTGACGGTTTCGCTGAAGGTCGAGGACGGGATCGAGCAGCAGGGCGTCTCGGCCCCCATGCGCATGGTCCTGCCGGGGCGGCGCTTCTTCGATCCGCTGGCGGCGGCGCTGATCGAGGTGCGGCGCGACCTGCTGTGGTCGCGCGACAATGCCGCCCGCAGCGCCCAGATCCTGCGCGCGGCGAGCTGGCAGCCCGAGGGTTTCATGGAGGAGGAGCTTTATCGCGGTCTGCGCGGCGCCATCGGCACGCTGGAATCCGGCAACCTGGGCGAGGAGGCGCGCAACAAGCTGGCGCAGCTGCTGTGGGATGCCGCCGTGGCGCTGGAGGATGGCGGGCTGGCCGATGCGCTGGAACGGATGAGCCAGGCGCAGGAGCGGCTGAGCGAGGCGATCCGCAACGGCGCCAGCCCCGACGAGATCCAGCGCCTGATGGACGAGTTGAAGCAGGCCACAGACGATTACCTGGACATGCTGGCCCAGCAGCAGGGCGAGGATCCGGCCGAGCGCTTCGATCGCTCGGCCCGGGACCGCCAGCAGATCACCGGCGACCAGATCCAGCAGATGATGGACGAGATCCAGCGCCTGATGAACGAGGGCCGCATGGCCGAGGCCCAGGAATTGCTGGAGCAGTTCAACCGCATGATGCAGAACATGCGGGTGACGCAATCCGAAGGCGGCGAGGCCGGCCGCCAGCGGCCGATGAACAGGCTGGCCGAGACCCTGCGCGACCAGCAGAAGCTGGCCGACGAGGCCATGCGCCAGATGCAGGATCGGTTCGGCCAATGGCAGCCGGGCGAGGAGGAGGGGCAGGGCAGCCAGGACAACCAGCAGCTTGCCGACCGCCAGCGCGAATTGCGCGAGGATCTGGGCCGCCAGCGCGGTCTGCTGCCCGGCCGCGGCACCCCGCAGGGCGAGGAGGCGCGGCGCCAGTTGGACGAGGCCGGCCGCGCCATGGAGGATGCCGAGCAGGCGCTGCGCGAGGGCGATGCGGCCGGCGCGATGGAGCGCCAGGCCCAGGCGATCCAGTCCATGCGCGAGGGGATGCGGGCGCTTGGCGACATGATGGCGCAGGACCGGCAGCAGGGCCAGGACGGCCAGCCGCAGCAAGGCGGGCAGCAGGACGGCCCCGAAGGGCCCTCGGGCGATCCGCGCGGGCGGCGCGGGCTGGCGCAGCCCTATGACCGCCAGCCGCAGACCGATCCGCTGGGACGGGCGCTGTCGGGCGACGGCGGCTCGATCACTTCGGGCGATCCCCTGGCCGAGGGGGGGGATCCCTCGCGCAAGGCCCGCGAATTGCAGGACGAGATCCGGCGGCGCAGCGGCGAACGCGAGCGGCCGCGCGACGAGCGCGACTACCTGGGGCGGCTGCTGGAGAATTTCTGAAGACGCGCTGCCGGCCCTTGCGGCGGGGCCGTTCGGTTCGGCGAAGCCCCTATCGACCCAGGAGGCGGTCGTGGAGCCAGAGCCGGGCCTGGTCGACCTGCTGGCGCCAGTCGGCGAGCCAGCCGCCGCCTTCCTCGGCCGGGATCTGGGGAGCCAGCACATAGAGGATCACCGCCCCCAGCGCCAGCATCGCGGCAAGGCCGAAGCCCATGCCATAGCCGCCGCGCTGTCGGCGCACCGGCACCAGGGCGGGGACCGGCGCCTCGCGCGGGACGGTCGCCGCGGCGGTCGCTGGCGGCGTAGCCGCGGCCGGGATTTCCGGCAAGGCCGGGCGGATCAGCGGCGCGACGGCCGGGGGCGGCTCCTCGGCCGTGATGGCCGCGTCGGGCCGTGGCGGGCTGGTGCGGGTCAGGGTCGCGGCCAGTTCCTCGGCATCGGGCAGGGCGGGGGCGACCGGCTCGGGCCAGTCCGGGGACGCGGGCCTGGCGGCAGGGGCTTCCGCGGCCGGGCTTTCCTGCTGGGGCACAGGCGGCATTTGCGGGTTGGCGGGGGCCTTCTTGCCGGCGACGGGTTCGGCAGGCGCCGCGGCGCTGCTGGTTTCGGTCACGGTGACGGCAGGCCAGTCGATCGGTGGCTCGGCCTTGGCGCGGCGTTCGCCTGCGGCAGGCTGTGCCGCGTCCTGTGCCGCCTCCTGTGCCGCTGCCGGGGTCGTCGCGGGAATGTGATCGGGGCTGGATTTTCGTGCCGGCGCCTCGCGGGCGCGCAACTCGCGCGCAGCTTCCTCGCGCAGGATGGCCAGCACCGATTCGTCCAGCGGCCGGTTCAGGACCGGGCGCGCCTGCGGGTCATAGGCGCCAGGGGCGGCGGCAGCGGCGGCAGCAGGGGCGGGCGGCGCGGACTTTCCCGCGCCGGGCTGGCGCCAGACATGGCCGCAGGCCGAGCATTCGACCTCGCGCCCCGAGGCGGGAATGGCGGATTCCGCGATCTCGTACTGGGCAGCGCAGCGGGGGCAGGTCAGGCGCATGGGCTGGTCTTTCGGCTCCGGTAGGGGGATGGTTTCGATCATGCGGGCGTCTCGCATTCGCCGCACGACTGTTCTATCAAGCCACGAACCGCGCGCCAAGCAGCCCGCTCGGAAAGGGACCACCAGTGATCGAGATGCAGAACCTGTCCTTCGGCTACAGCGGCAACGATCCGCTGCTTGCCGACATGTCGCTGACGCTTCAGCCGGGTTCCTTCCATTTCCTGACCGGTCCCTCGGGCGCGGGCAAGACCACCTTCCTGCGGCTGTGCTATGCCGACCTGCTGCCCTGCGGCGGGCGGATGACGGCCTTCGGCCAGGACGTGCAGGCGCTGTCGCGCGACGGCATCGCCGGGCTGCGGCGGCGGGTGGGCGTGGTGCATCAGGACACGCAGTTCCTGGACCACCTGCCTGTCGCGGAAAACATCGCCCTGCCGCTGCTGGTCTCGGGCGAGCAGGTGGACATGGGCGCCCTGGGCGAATTGCTGGCCTGGGTGCAGCTGTCGGGCCATGCCCGCGCCATGCCGCCGGAACTGTCGGGGGGCGAGCGGCAGCGCGCCGCGCTGGCCCGCGCCGTCATCATGTCGCCCGACCTGATCCTGGCGGACGAGCCGACGGGGAACCTGGACTGGGACATGTCGATGCGGCTCTTGCAATTGCTGATCGAACTGAACCGTTCTGGCAAGGCGGTGCTGATCGCCACCCATGACCTGAACCTGATCCGTGCCGCCAAGCAGCAGGTGCAGGCGCGGGTGCTGCGCATCGCGGGCAAGAGGCTGCAACTGGCGGGGGCGGACCTGTGAAGAAAGCCGATCTGAAATCGCTGGACCTGGCAACGCTGTGGCGGGGGCTGACCCGGCCCGACCCGGCGGGAACGGACCGCGTGGTGCCGCCGACCGGCTTCACCGCGCAGCTGACGGTGTTCTCGGCTGGCGCCATGGCCTTCCTGGCGGTCTTTGCCCTGGCGCTGGCGCTGGCCACCGGCCGGCTGGCCGAACGCTGGTCGACCGAGCTGGCCCAGACCGTGACCGTGCGCATCTCGGCCCCCGAGGACCAGATCGACGAGCAGACCGTGACGGTGATGGAGGCGTTGAAGACCACCCCCGGCATCGCCGAGGCGCGGCTCTTGCCCGATGACGAGGTGGAAAGGCTGCTCGAGCCCTGGTTCGGTCCCGATGTCCCGGTCGAGGCCCTGCCGGTGCCGCGCCTGATCGAGATCGCCCAGGCCGCCGAGGGTTTCGATGCCGAGGCGCTGCGCCTGCGGCTGGAGGGCGAGGCGCCGGGCGCGGTGCTGGACGACCATACCCGCTGGCGCCAGCCGCTGGTCTCGGCGGCGAACCGGCTGCGGGTGCTGGGGCTTGTCTCGCTGCTGCTGATCGCTGCCGCCTCGGGGGCGATGATCACGCTGGCCGCGAAGGCGGCGCTGGCGGCAAACGGGCAGGTGATCCGGGTGCTGCGCCTGATCGGGGCGCGCGACATCACCATCGCCACCGCCTTCGTGCGCCGCTTTACCCGCCGCGCCGCCATGGGTGCGGCCGGGGGCACGGTGCTGGGCATGGCGGCGATCTGGGCGCTGCCCTCGATGGACCAGGCGGGCAGTTTCCTGACCGGGCTGGGGTTTCAGGGCTGGGGCTGGCTCTGGCCCCTGCTGATCCCGCCCGCCGCCGCCGCCATCGGATTCGTCGCGACCCGCTGGGCGGCGCTGAAGATGCTGCGCGAGGTGCGCTGATGAGCGCCTATCACCCGCGTCGGGCCTCGATCCTCGACTGGCCGCGCACGGTGCTTTATTACCTTTATGCGGTTCTGGTGACGCTGGTTCTGGGGCTGTGGGGCCTGCCGCAGGTGCTGGTCCATCCCGAGCGCGCGCATCGCGTGGCCAGCCTGTGGCTGGACCAGATGCTGGGCGCGGCGCGGCTGCTCCTGGGGGTGCGTATCGAATATCGCGGCACGCCGCCCGCGGGAGAATGCATCGTGGCCTCGAAGCACCAGAGCTTTCTCGACATCCTCGCGCTGGCCCGCGCCTGCCCGCGCCGCGCCTTCGTGATGAAGCGCGAGGTGCTGCGGGTGCCGGTCATGGGCTGGTTCGCGCGCAAGGTCGGCTGCATCCCCATCGACCGCGCGCGCGGCAAGGAGGCGATGAAGCAGATCATCGCCGGCATCGAGGCTGCCCGCGCCCGCCCCGAGGGTCTGGGCCAGCTTATCATCTATCCCGAGGGCACCCGCACCCGGCCGGGGCAGAAACTGCCCTACAAGCACGGCGCCGGCACGATTCAGCGCGCGACCGGCCTCTCCATCCGTCCCGTTGCGGTGAATTGCGGCCTGTTCTGGCCCAAGCGCGGCATCCCGATCCGCGGCGGCATCGCGGTGATCGAGTTCCTGCCGCCGATCCCGGCCGGCCCGCGCTCGAGCGCGGTGATGGAGCTTCTGGAGGCGCGGATCGAGGCCGCCAGCGACCGGCTGCTGGCCGAAGCGGGCGGCCTGCCGCCGGCCTGACGGTTGACGCAAGGTCAGGGGCGTTTTCGCCATTGCGCCCGCCCGTGGTTGCGGTCCACCCTGCCCGGCGGATTTGCGGGCCTTCGGGCCAGAACAGGGGGACGGGATGCGTCCGATCATCGACATCGACCATGTTTCCAAGCGCTACGGCAGCGGCACGGTGGCGCTGAACGACGTCTCGCTGCAGATCGAGGAGGGCGAGATCCTGGCGCTGCTCGGCCCGAACGGGGCGGGCAAGACCACGCTGATCTCGATCATCTGCGGCCTAGTGGTGCCCAGCGGCGGCACGGTGCGCGTCGGCGGCCACGACATCGGCCGCGACTGGCGTGCGGCGCGCAAGCTGATCGGTCTGGTCCCGCAAGAGGTCGCGCTGGAGCCCTTCGAGAGCGTCATCGACTGCGTGCGCTTTACCCGCGGGCTTTACGGCGAGCCGCCGGACGACGCCTATATCGAGCAATTGCTGCGCAGCCTGGCGCTGTGGGACAAGCGCGAGGCCAAGACGCGCGAGCTGTCGGGCGGCATGAAGCGCCGGGTGCTGATCGCCAAGGCGCTGTCGCACCGGCCCAAGGTGCTGTTCCTGGACGAGCCCACGGCCGGGGTGGACGTGACGCTGCGGCGCGAGATGTGGCAGGTGGTGCGGCAGTTGCGCGCCGAGGGCGTGACCATCATCCTGACCACGCATTACCTGGAAGAGGCCGAGGACATGGCCGACCGTATCGGCGTCATCAACCGTGGCGAATTGCTGCTGGTCCGGTCCAAGGACGCGCTGATGGGCGAATTCGGCAAGAAGCGCCTGACCGTCTCGCTTTCCGAGCCGCTGGCGGCGCTGCCCGCCGAACTGGCGGGGCGCGGGCTGGTGCTTTCGGCCGACGGGCGCGAACTGGGCTATGACTACGACACCAGGGCCGAGCGCACCGGGATCGCGCATCTGCTGGCCGAGCTGGCGGGGCTGGGCCTGGCGGTGCGCGACGTGTCGACCAAGCAAAGCAGCCTCGAGGAAATCTTCATGTCGCTGGTCGAGGAGGAAACCGCATGAACTGGCGTTCCGCCCGCGCCGTCTTCGGACATGAGATGGCGCGGTTCTTCCGCACGATCTGGCAGTCGCTGGCCTCGCCGGTGCTGTCCACGGTGCTTTACTTCGTTGTCTTCGGCGCCGCCATCGGCGGGCGCATCCAGGCGGTCGAGGGCGTGGCCTATGGCGCCTTCATCGTGCCGGGGCTGATGATGCTGACCGTGCTGCAGCAATCGGTGGCCAATGCCAGCTTCGGCATCTATTTCCCGAAATTCGCCGGCACGATCTACGAGATCCTCGTCGCGCCCACCGGCTGGATCGAGGTCACGCTGGGTTTCGTCGGCGCCGCCGCCACCAAGGCGGTGATGATCGCGCTGGTGATCCTTCTGACCAGCTTCTGGTTCACCGGCGTGCATATCGCGCATCCGTTCTGGATGCTGGCCTTCCTGGTCCTGACCGCCGTCGCCTTTTCGCTCTTGGGCTTCATCATCGGTCTTTGGGCGAAGAATTTCGAACAGTTGCAGATCGTGCCGATGATGGTCATCACGCCGCTGGTGTTCCTGGGCGGCGCCTTCTATTCGGCCTCGATGCTGCCGCCCTTCTGGGAGGGGGTCGCCAAACTCAACCCGGTGCTTTACCTGATCTCGGGCTTCCGCTGGAGCTTCTTCGGCTTTGCCGATGTGCCGGTCGGGCTGTCCTTGGGCGCGGTGGCGCTGATGATCCTGGTCTGCATGGGCGCGATCCGCTGGATCTTCCTGACCGGTTGGCGGCTGCGGGAGTGACCGCGCCTATGGGGTGCGTTCAGGCGCACCCCATAGGCGCCGCCCATTTACGGCCGGCACGGTGTCCCGGCCTTGGCCATCTGCGCCGCGTGCCGGCCAAGCGCCGCCGCCTGCCGTTGCAGCCAGGCATCCGCCGCCTTGCGCCCCTGCGCCTGCAACCGCCGGTGGTATTCCGGCCGCAACTGCTCGCGGCTGGCCGAGATCGAGCAATCGGCCGTCNTGCAGCCAGGCATCCGCCGCCTTGCGCCCCTGCGCCTGCAACCGCCGGTGGTATTCCGGCCGCAACTGCTCGCGGCTGGCCGAGATCGAGCAATCGGCCGTCCGCACCGGCTTCTTGCCCGCCTTGCCGGCGGGCGCGCCGCCGTTCGGTGCGGTCTGCTGTTCCAGCAGGTCGCCCTGATGCATGATCATCGCCTGGTTTCCGGCGTCGAACCACGGCGTCTGCGCGCCGGCCGAGCCAGCCCAAATCACGGCCGCGGCGACCGCGGCCCATCCTTGTCCCGACATGGCTGTCCTCCTTTGCGCCGAGCCTGCCATAAAACCGCGCCCCGGTCATCCCTTGGGATGCGCCTCAGCCCCGGCACAGCCGGGTCTGCGGGTCCAGCCGGACATATTCGCGGGCCGAGATCCTGTGCATCTTCAGCGAATGCTTCCATTGCGTGTTCCACATACGCAGGATGCCGTTTCGGTAATATTGCGCCATCAACTCGTCCACGATGGGCGGGATGATGGTGGTGCCGGGGATGCGGGGGGCGTGAAAGCCGACCGTCGCCTTCGGTCCCAGACAGGCATTGGGCAGGGTGATATAGATCGTGCAGGCCGAGCGGCAATAGCCCCTGACCTCGACCGGCCGGCCGCTGGCGGCCAGCTTGTTGCGATAGCGGATCGCCTCGACGACATTGCCGCCACGATTGTTCATGATCACGATCGGCTTGCCGCGCGGCTGCGCCTCGGCGGGCGCGGGCAGGCCGGCGACACCGGCGACGCCGGTGCCAAGGGCCAGCGACAGGGCAAGCGCCGAAGAAAGGCGGGTCAGAAGGGAAGACATGTTCATGTCCTTTGCTATGCCTCGCTGAACGCGCAAGTCCAAATGACGTTCCGGCGAGCCGCGCTTCCTGCTTAACAAGCGGCCTGCTTGCCACTATATGCCGCGCATCATGAGCCAGAACCCGCCCCTGTTGCGCCCCGATCTAGCCCCCAGCCCGATCTTCGACTCTGCACAAGGGGAGGGGGGGCGAAGGGACGGGCAACCGACCATCGGCATGGTCAGCCTCGGCTGTCCCAAGGCGCTGGTGGACAGCGAGCGCATCCTGACCCGCCTGCGGGCCGAGGGCTATGCCATCAGCCCCGACTACAAGGGCGCCGGCGCGGTGATCGTGAACACCTGCGGCTTCCTCGATTCGGCCAAGGCGGAATCGCTGCAGGCCATTGGCGAGGCGCTGGCGGAAAACGGCAAGGTCATCGTCACCGGCTGCCTGGGCGCCGAGCCCGAATATATCACCGGCGCGCATCCCTCGGTCCTGGCCGTGACGGGGCCGCAGCAATACGAGCAGGTGCTGGATGCGGTGCATTCTGCCGTGCCGCCCTCGCCCGATCCCTTCGTGGACCTGCTGCCGGCCTCGGGCGTGAAGCTGACCCCGCGCCATTACAGCTACCTGAAGATTTCCGAGGGCTGCAACCACGCCTGCAAGTTTTGCATCATCCCCGACATGCGCGGGAAACTGGTCAGCCGCCCGGCGCATGCGGTGATCCGCGAGGCCGAGAAGCTGGTCGAGGCCGGCGTGCGCGAGCTTCTGGTGATCTCGCAGGACACCTCGGCCTATGGGCTCGACCGCAAGTTCGCGGAGGAGCGCGGGCATCGGGCGCATATCACCGACCTGGCGCGCGACCTGGGGTCTTTGGGCGCCTGGGTGCGGCTGCATTACGTCTATCCCTATCCGCATGTGCGCGACCTGATCCCCTTGATGGCCGAGGGGCTGGTGCTGCCCTATCTGGACATCCCCTTCCAGCACGCCCACCCGGATGTGCTGAAGCGCATGGCGCGGCCGGCGGCGGCGGCCAAGACCCTGGACGAGATCGCCGCCTGGCGGGCCGCCTGTCCCGAGATCACCCTGCGCTCGACCTTCATCGTCGGCTATCCCGGCGAGACCGAGGCCGAGTTCCAGACCCTGCTGGACTGGCTGGACGAGGCGCAGCTGGACCGGGTCGGCTGCTTCCAATACGAAAACGTCAAGGGCGCGCGCGCCAACGAGTTGCCCGACCACCTGCCCGACGAGGTCAAGCAGGACCGTTGGGACCGCTTCATGCAGAAGGCGCAGGCGATTTCAGAGGCCAAGCTGGCGGCCAAGGTCGGCAGCCGCATCGAGGTGATCGTGGACAGCGTGGACGACGAGGGCGCGACCTGCCGCACCAAGGCCGATGCGCCGGAAATCGACGGCAACCTGTTCATCGACCAGGGGTTCGAGGCACTGGCGCCGGGCGACATCGTCAGCGTCACCGTGGACGAGGCCGGCGAATACGACCTCTGGGGCCGGCTCTAGGCGGCGACAATCGTGCCGGTTGTGGCGCCGGCGCCGCTGGCTTAATCAGGCGGCAGCGCGACGCAACAAGGCGGCATGGATGAACTGGGATCCCGAAGGCAAACCCCGAAAACCCGATGTCCTGGGCATCGGCGCGCAAAAGGCCGGCACCACCTGGCTGTCGCAGATGCTGGGCCAGCATCCTGATGTCTGGGCTCCCCCCTTCAAGGAGGTGCAGTTCTTCAATCACCGCTTCGTCGAAGAGCATCGCAAATGGCTGCCCTGGCATTTCCGCCGCGGCCGCCAGAACATCGAGAAACGCTGGGCCGCCCGCGGCGAGGAGATGCCGCGCGCGATGGTGCGCTATCTGGACCGCGTCACCCGTGAACCGATGTTCACCAACCATTGGTACAAGCTGGTCTTCGCCCCCGCGCCCCAGGGGACAAAGGCGATCGACGTTACCCCGGAATATTCGACCCTTCCGCCGGAAGGCGTGGATTTCGTGACGAAATTCCTGCCGCAGGCGAAGTTCGTCTATATCATCCGCCACCCCGTCGATCGCGCCATCTCGCAGCTCAAGATGAACCTGACGCGGGCGGGGCGAAAGCCGGCGACCGTCGAGGACTGGCTCAAGGAGGTCGAGGCTCCCGAGCTGATGGATCGTGGCGATTACATGAGCTATGTGCCGCGCTGGAACGCGCATTTCGGCCCCGACCGGCTGCTTTACCTGCCCTTCGGCATGATCGCCCGCGATCCGCTGAGCTTCCTGCGCCGGGTCGAGGACTTCCTGGGCCTGGCCCCGCACGACTATCGCGACCTCGGCAAGAAGGTCTTCGCCTCGGACAATGCGCTGGTGGTGCCCGACCGGGCCCGCGCCCGGCTGCGCGAGAAGCTGGAACCGCAATTCGAGTTTCTCGACCGGACCTTCGGGCCGGAATTCATCCGGCAGTTCCGCTGAGCCTTCCCCTTTCGCCGCTGCTCGACTACATAGCGCGCAACTTCACGGGTTCAGCAACGAGGAAAGATCATGGCCTCCTACCAGTTCGTTTACCACATGGACGGGGTGTCCAAGACCTATCCGGGCGGCAAGAAGACCTTCGAGAACATCCGCCTGAACTTTCTGCCCGGCGTCAAGATCGGCGTCGTGGGCGTCAACGGCGCCGGCAAATCCACGCTGCTGCGCATCATGGCCGGCATCGACAAGGACTTTACCGGCGAGGCCTGGGCGGCGAAGGGCGCGACCGTAGGCTACCTGCCGCAAGAGCCGCAGCTCGACCCCGCCTTGAACGTGCGCGGCAACGTCATGGAGGGCGTCAAGGCCAAGCAGGCCAAGCTCGACCGCTACAACGAGCTGGCCATGAACTACTCGGACGAGACCGCCGAGGAGATGGCCAAGCTGCAGGACGAGATCGATGCCGAGAACCTCTGGGATCTCGACAGCCAGATCGACGTGGCCATGGAGGCGCTGCGCTGCCCGCCGGACGATGCCGATGTGGAAAGCCTGTCGGGCGGCGAGCGCCGCCGCGTCGCGCTGTGCAAGCTGCTCTTGGAACAGCCCGACATGCTGCTTCTGGACGAACCGACCAACCACCTGGATGCCGAGACCATCGCCTGGCTGCAAAAGCACCTGATCGAATATCCCGGCACCATCCTGATCGTCACCCACGACCGCTATTTCCTGGACGACATCACCGGCTGGATCCTGGAACTCGATCGCGGCCGCGGCATCCCCTATGAGGGCAATTACTCGGCCTGGCTGGAGCAGAAGGCCAAGCGGCTGGAACAGGAAGCGCGCGAGGACAAGGCCAAGCAGAAGACGCTGGAGCGCGAACTGGAATGGATCCGCGCCGGCGCCAAGGCGCGGCAGGCCAAGCAGAAGGCCCGGATCAACGCCTATAACGAACTGGCCAGCCAGTCCGAGCGCGAGAAGCTGACCCGCGCCCAGATCATCATCCCCAACGGCGAGCGGCTGGGCAGCAAGGTGATCGAGGTCAACGGGCTGAAAAAGGCCATGGGCGACAAGCTGCTGATCGAGGATCTGAGTTTCAGCCTGCCGCCGGGCGGCATCGTCGGCGTGATCGGCCCGAACGGCGCCGGCAAATCGACGCTGTTCAAGATGCTGACCGGGCAGGAACAGCCCGATGCCGGCGAGATCACCTATGGCGACACGGTGAAGCTTTCCTATGTGGACCAGTCGCGCGACGCGCTGGATCCCAACAAGACGGTGTGGGAGGAAATCTCGGGCGGGGCCGAGCAGATCGAGCTGGGCGACGCCACGATGAACAGCCGCGCCTATTGCTCGGCCTTCAACTTCAAGGGCGGCGACCAGCAGAAGAAGGTCGGCCTGCTCTCGGGCGGCGAACGCAACCGGGTGCATATGGCCAAGCTGCTGAAATCCGGCGGCAACGTGCTGCTGCTGGACGAGCCGACCAACGACCTGGACGTGGAAACCCTGCAGGCGCTGGAGGCGGCGCTGGAGGATTTCGCCGGCTGCGCGGTCATCATCTCGCACGACCGCTTCTTCCTCGACCGGCTCTGCACGCATATCCTGGCCTTCGAGGGCGACGCGCATGTGGAATGGTTCGAGGGCAACTTCGAGGATTACGAGGCCGACAAGATCCGCCGCCTCGGCCCCGATTCGGTCGAGCCGAAGCGGGTGAAATACAAGAAGTTCACGCGGTAATAAGATGGAGGAAAGGGGGCAGATCTGCCCCCTTTTTTCTTCGCAGGCCGTTATCGAAATCCGGCGGCCTTCATGCCCGTTTCCGACAGGTAGTCGAAATGCCGCGTGATCAGGCGATCCAATTCGTCGCGCGGGGCTTTCTTCATGCCCCTCTTGGCCAGGATTTCCTTGGCGTGCCGCGGCGTGTCGTTCATCCCATAATGGGTCACGATGCTGGGAACCGAGGGGTCGGTCAGGGCGACCATCACTGTCGGGATGCGATAATGGGCAAAGCCGAATACCGTGCGCTGGGGATGGCGCACGGCGACACCCACGCCAAGGAAGGGGTTGAACCAGCGGTAAAGCCCCTGCGTCGGCCCGTCGATGACCGAATAGATCACCGTGGGGAAGCTGACGGCGAAGACCCCATGCGCCTTCCACAGGGTATCGCCATGCTTGCGCAGCTTCCTGATATAATCCTTGGAAAGGCAATCATCGTCATCGAGGCGGAATTGAAGGCAATCCTGCAGTTCCAGTCCGATTTCCTTGAGGGTCTGGACCTGGGCATCGGCGACATGCATCGGCGGGACAAAGCGCAGAACCACATAGGGGCGTGCGTCGCAAAGCCTTTGCAGCTGGTCGCGATAGACCTTGGGCATCCGGTCCGAAGAGATGACGAGCAGCTTGAAATCGGGATCGGTCTGCGCGTCCAGGGAGGCGAGCGTCAACTGCTCGAACGTCACGAAACGGGCCTTCATTCGCTCGTCGCCGAAAAGCTCCTGCTCCTTTTGCTTGTAGATCGGCTCCAGGTCGCTTTCCGCGACGTTGCGATAGGCTTTCCAGTCGCCACGCCCGATCATGGAAAAGCGGCAAATCCCGACTATGGTCGTAACATTTTTCATGGCTCGTACCGTTTTTCGACCGGCGTGAAGGCAAGGCCTCTCTTTGCGCGGGATTCGGCCACAGCCACATCGGCCTGAATGATTTCATCTGTGGGGATGTCCCACTGAACGTCAGGGTCCACGAAACCTCCTTTGACCAGGGCATCGCGGATCTCGTTGAAGTCCGCCTCCCCCCAGCTATCATGGTTCGGCTTCTTGCCGGGAACCAGATACTCGTTCACCAGGCTGTTGATCAGAAGGATATCCTTGCCGATCATGCCCCGGAGTTGCAGACGCATGCAGTGATGCTCGGTATTGTTGCGGCGCAGGATGACGGCAATGTCCTTATCCGGGTCCGCCGCCATGCCGGCCATGTGCAGAGCCGATGTGTCGATGCTGATGATCTTGCGCGCAGCGCGATAAAGCGCCAGCTGATCCGTCCAGGTCATCTTTTCGGGATAGACAGGCACATAACCGGCCCGTTCGAGGTTCGCCTCAAGCACCTGCTCGCCCAAAAGGCCGCCGGTGGCCGCGTATTTCGTGCGTGAGATATAGATCTTTTCGGGGCCGTTTGGTGGAACCTTCCCGACAGTATTGCGCAGGAAGTTGCGATATTCTTCGGTCCCGGTTGCGATCGCGCCCAGGCCGAAGCCTTGGCCAGGGATGGAGAGCTTTTCGATCCGGGTGGGTGTGGGGAGCAGAATCACCGGGCAGGTGATGCCGAAAATCTTGAACAGTTCTCGGTGGTGCTTTTTGAAATGCGTCAGGTTGGCATGTTTGGGCGTGAAAACGATGCCATCATAGCTGTCATTCGATGCCCAGAGCCGGCAGATCGTTTCGGTGATGAACAGGCCAAAATGGCCAAAGAACATGCCGCCGAACAGATAATGTCCCTCGCGCTTTTCCGTCGCTTCGGGCTCTTCGGTCAGGGGAAGCGACATGCGTCCTTCAAAGCGCCAGATTGCGGCTTGAGCAATGTCGCCATCCTTCCACACGCCGGTTGGGGTCCGGGGACGGGATTCTGTTGGAGGCGCGATAATTGCATCCTCTACTTTAACTATTTCTTTAGACCAACCCTGATCAGGTAGCGGAGGACAAGGCTCGCTCACGTTTACTCTCTCAAAATTATAACACGTCGATTCGCTTGCGAGAGACAGATGTCCCCGACATTACACTTGTTTGGCAATATCTACTTGGCTGTGCAACCCAAATTGGAGTGCGGCGGAAAGCCGCGCGCCTAAGGGTTTATTTGGCAACGCAGCCTCAGGCCCATTCCCAGGGCAGGGCCATTTGGCCAAGCAACTTGGCGACGGCCTCGCGGTCCACTTCGGCCGTGGGCTTGATCTGCGCGACAAGGCCACGTTTCTTGTCGTCGATGACCTCGGCGACTTCGGCGGCGAGGCCCGCGCCTTGCAGAATCTCATCATAGACGCGGCGGATCGCCAGCTTGCGCAGGTCGGGCTTGAAGATCTTGCCCACCGCGGTCTTTGGCAGCTCGGGCAGGATCTCGACGTGCTTGGGCACCGCCGCGCGTTCGTGGATATGGGCGCGGGCATGCTCCATCAACTCGTCCAGCGAGACCTCGGCCCCGGCGATCAGCTCGACATAGGCGCAGGGCAGTTCGCCCGCGAAGGAGTCGGGCTGGCCGATGGCGGCGGCGGCGGCGACCTTGGGGTGGGACAGCAGCGCGTCCTCGATCTCGGCGGGGTCGATATTGTGGCCGCCGCGGATGATCAGATCCTTGGCGCGCCCGGTGATCCACAGATAGCCGTCGGCGTCCATCCGGCCCAGGTCGCCGGTGCGCAGGAAGCGGCTTTCGGCGAACAGGTCGTGGTTCTTGTCGGCCTCGGTATAGGTCGAGCCCTCGAAGACGCCGGGATTGGCCACGCAGATCTCGCCGATCTCGTCGGTGGCGCATTCGTGGAAATCGCCGTTGCGGCGCTGCAGGATGCGCACATGGGTATAGGGCAGCGGGATGCCGACCGAGCCGACCTTCTTGAGCCCGTCGATGGGGTTGCAGGAGACCAGGCAGGTCGCTTCGGTCAGCCCGTAGCCTTCGGCGATCTCGACCCCGGTCGCAGCCTTGAAGCGGTTGTAAAGCTCGATCGGCAGCGGCGCCGAGCCCGAGATCGCGGTCTTGAGCGAGGTGACATCGGCATCGACCGGGCGCTGCATCAGCGCGGCGATGGCGGTGGGCACGGTGATCAGGAAGGTCGCCTGCCAGCGTTCGATCAGCTTCCAGAAATTGTCGAACACGCCCTCGCCGCGATAGCCGGCGGGCGTCGGCATGACCAGCTGCGCCCCCGACATCAGGCAGGACATCAGCACCGGATAGGCCGCGAAGACGTGGAACATCGGCAAGGGGCACATCAGCACGTCGGTCTCGGTGAACAAGAGCGTGGCGCCCAGCCAGCCGTTATAGACCATGCCCGA
Source organism: Paracoccus sp. P2 (assembly GCF_046335115.1). Taxonomy (NCBI): domain Bacteria; kingdom Pseudomonadati; phylum Pseudomonadota; class Alphaproteobacteria; order Rhodobacterales; family Paracoccaceae; genus Paracoccus; species Paracoccus sp. P2. The sequence continues at coordinate 35,622 of NZ_JBGOSN010000028.1, forward strand.
TTGCTTGTGCTGGGCGACCTTGGGCATGCCGGTGGTGCCGCCGGTGTGGAAAAAGGCGGCGACGCGGTCCTCGGCCGGCTCGTCGAAGGTCAGGCGGTCGTGCTTTTGCGCGCTGGCGGCGGCTTCGAAATCCATGACCTTGGCATGGTGCCGGGCGGGAACCTTGGGCCGCATCAGCGGCACCAGCAGGCGCTTGATCCCGGTCAGGTAGCCGCGCAGGTCGACCTCCAGCACGGTCTGCACGTCCGGGGCCTGCGCCACCGCCTCGGCCGCCTTTTGCGCGACCTCGGATTTCGGAAAGCTTTTCAGTGTCACCAACACCTTGGCGCCGGTTTCGCGCAGGATGGCCGCGATGTGGTCGGGCTCCAGCAGCGGGTTGATCGGGTTCACGATCCCCGCCGTCGCGCCGGCCAGCAGCACGACCGGCGCCTCGACGCAATTGGGCAGCAGATAGGCCACGACATCGCCCGGCCCGACGCCCAGGCTGCGAAACAGGTTCGCCGTCTCGGTCACGCGCTCGTGCAGCTCGCTCCAGGTCAGGGTCCGGGCCGGTGCCTTGGGGTCCGAGAACAGCTGGAAGCTGATCGCGGGACGCTGGGGATGGCGGTCGCGGGTCTGGGTCAGCGCCTGATAGACGGTGCGCGGCACCTGGCGCTGCGCATAGGACATTTCCGTCTCGACCGCATCGCGGTCTGCGACGCTCGCGAACCTGGCCATTCCCTTACCTCCCGTTCTCCCATTCGGGGTCGTGCCCCACTGACAGGCAGAATGGTGCAACGATCAGCATGATGGCAAGCATTCCGCGACGCCATGCCGGCGTCAAAACGCTGCGTCGCTTCGCGGGCTCAGCCCTGGGGAATGCGCAGGGTCTGGCCGGGATAGATCTTGTCGGGATGGCTGAGCATGGGCTTGTTGGCCTCGAAGATCTCGGGGTAGCGGCCGGCTTTGCCCAGGTATTTCTGCGCGATGGCCGACAGCGTCTCGCCTTTCTGCACGGTATGGAACACGGGCATCGCCGCCGCGGGGGCGGGGGTTTCGGTGCCGGCGCCCTCGGCCAGCTCGACATGGGCGATGCCCTTGATGTTGCCGACCGCCAGGATCAGCTTTTCCAGGGTCTCCTGATCGCGCGCCTTGCCCGAGATGACCACCGTATCGCCGCGCAGGGTCAGGTGCACGTCCTTGCCGGTCAGGCCCAGGGCCGAGAGTTCGGCCTTGAGCGCGGCCACCTTGCGGTCGGTGTCGCTTTGCGGGGCAGGGGCGGGGGCGGGTGCCTCTTGCGCCTCGGCCTCGGATCCGAAAAGCGATTTTCCGGCGTCCTTCACGAAATCCCAGATGGCCATGACCTCTCCTTTCAGGGCTGTGTCTGGAGCGGCAACGTTTCGCCGAAAGCGGCGGTTCCAGACAAATTTCAGCAATCTGAGGTTGAGGAATGCCGGGCCGATCCCTAGCTTTCGCGGGTCTTAGGGGATAGAAAATTTGAACAAATACTGCAAATCACTGGTTTTGGCGTCTTTTCTTGGATTGGCGGCGCTGCCCGCCCTTGCCGAGGATGGGGTGCGAATCTCGACCAAGTCCAATGCGGGGGATCCGGCGCGTCCGGGAAGCGTCACCTGCTTCCAGACCTCGATGCGCGAAAATGAGGCAGCGGTCCGCGCCACCAATGCCACGCGCCAGGCGCGCGGGCTGTCGCCGCTGAAGCCGAATCGCGACCTGGCCGCGGCTGCGGCCCGCCATGCCTGCGACATGGCCCGGCGCGGGGTGATGTCGCATCGGGGCAGCAAGACCAAGGGGCCGATGCAGCGGCTGAAGCAGGAAGGCTACCGCCCGAGCATCGCGGCCGAAAACATCGCCGCCGGTCCCTGGGGGCAGGATCGCGTTCTGGTCGAATGGGCGCGTTCCAGCGGGCACCTGGCCAATATCCTGATCCCGCAGGCCCGCCATTACGGCATCGGCAAGGCCTTGGGGGCGGATGGCAGGACCGTCTTCTGGGCGGCGGTCTATAGCGCGCCGCGCTGAGCGGCGGCGCGCGCTGCGGCCGGCAAGCCGGGGCAGCAGGCTTTTCATCCCCGGCCGTGCCTGCGGGCTTGCGTCGCCTGGTCGCGCGACTGGTTGCCGGCGGCTTGGCCCGCGGCCTGTCCTTGCGGTCAGGCGATACCCTCCACCACTTCCGCCGCTTCCATGGTTCCCTCGGTGAATTGCAGCCGTGCCAGCCGGGCATAAAGCCCGCCCTGCGCCACCAGTTCCTCGTGCCGGCCCTGGGCCACGATGCGGCCATGGTCGAAGACGACGATCCGGTCGGCCTTCTTCACCGTGGCCAGCCGATGCGCGATGATGATCGTGGTGCGGGTCCGGGCCAGCTCGTCCACGGCATGCTGCACCAGCCGCTCGGATTCGGCATCCAGCGCCGAGGTCGCCTCGTCCAGAAGCAGGATCGGCGCGTCGCGCAGGATGGCGCGGGCGATGGCGATGCGCTGCTTCTGCCCGCCCGACAGCATCACCCCGCGCTCGCCGACATAACTGTCATAGCCTTCGGGCAGCAGGTTCAGGAACTCGTCGGCATGGGCGGCGCGGGCCGCGGCCTCGACTTCGGCATCCGAGGCGTCGGGGCGGCCGAAGCGGATGTTCTCGCGCGCTGTGGCGGCAAAGATCACCGGGTCTTGCGGCACCAGCGCGATGGCCTGGCGGAAATCGCCCCGCGCCATGTCGCGCAGGTCGATGCCGTCGATGCGCACCGCGCCGGAATCGGGATCCCAGAAGCGCAGCAGCAGCTGGATCACCGTGGTCTTGCCGGCGCCCGAAGGCCCGACCAGCGCCACCGTCTCGCCGGGGCGGATGTCCAGCGTGACCCCTTCCAGCGCCGAGCGGTCGGGACGCGAGGGATAGTGGAAGGTCACATCGTCGAGGCGGATCGCGCCCTGGACCGGCCGGGGCAGGGCAATCGGCTGGGCCGGATCGGTCAGCGAATCCTGCGCCGTCAGCAGCTCGGTCAGCCGCTCGGTGGCGCCGGCGGCACGCTGCAATTCGCCCCAGATCTCGGACAGCGCGCCCACCGCGCCGGCGACCAGCACCGCGTAGATGACGAACTGCACCAGCTCGCCCACGGTCATCATCTCCAGCCGCACGTCGCGGGCGCCGATCCACAGCACCCCCAACACGCCCGAGAAGATCAGGAAGATGACGATCACCGTCATCACCGTCCGGGTCCTGACCCGGTTCAGCGCCGAATCATAGGACCGCTCGGTCACGTCGTCGAAGCGCGCGCGCGTCGGCCCCTCTTGGGTAAAGGCCTGCACGGTCTGCGCCGAAAGCAGGCTTTCCGATGCCGCGCCCGATGATTGCGCGATCCAGTCCTGGTTCTCGCGCGACAGCTTGCGCAGCCGCCGGCCCAGCACCACGATGGGCACCACGATCACCGGCACCAGCAGCAGCACCAGGCCCGACAGCTTGGCCGAGGTCCAGACCAGCATCGCCATGCCGCCGACCAGGATCAGGAAGTTGCGCAGCGCGATCGACACGGACGAGCCGATCACCGACTGGATCAGCGTGGTGTCGGTGGTGATGCGGCTGATGATCTCGCCGGTCAGCACCCGCTCGTAGAAGGCCGGGCTCATGGCGATGACGCGCTGGAAGACGGCCTTGCGGATGTCGGCGACCACCCGCTCGCCCAGCCGGGTGACGAGGTAATAGCGCATCCCCGTCCCCAGCGCGAGCAGCGCCACGATGGCCAGCGCCGCGCCGAAATACTGGTCCAGGAGATGCGCGCCGGCGTCGAAGCCGTCCACGACGCGTCGCACCGCCAGCGGCAGGACCAGGCTGATGCCCGCCGTGACCGCCAGCGCCAGCAGCGCCGCCGCCAGCAAGCCGCGATAGGGCCGGATGAAGGGCCAAAGCGCACGCAGCGCGCCGATACGTTTCGTGGTCGGCCGATCCACGATGGGTTTGGGTCCGCGTGCCATTTATCCTCCCTGGGTCGCCGGATGGCTGCCTGCTGGCGCGTTCACAGCGGCTTGGTGCCGCCGGCCAGTTCCAGAATGATTTCCCATTCCGCATCCGAGACCGGCTGCACCGAAAGGCGCGAATTGTTGACCAGCACCATGTCCTTCAGCCGCGGCTCGGCCTTGGCCTCGTCCAGCGAGACGGGGCGGTTGACGCGGGCGACGGCGCGGACATCGACGCATTCCCATTTCGGGTCGGCGGCTGTCGTGTCGGGATGTGCCTCGGCCACCACCTCGCAGATGCCGACGATCTCCTTGCCGATGTTCGAGTGATAGAAGAAGCCGCGCTCGCCCTTCTTCATGGCGCGCATGTTGTTGCGGGCCTGGTAGTTGCGCACGCCGTCCCATTGCTCGCCCGTCTCGCCGCGGCCGATCAGGTCGTCGAAGCTGAAGACGTCCGGCTCGGATTTGAACAGCCAATACGCCATCAGCCGATCACCTTCTTCCACTCGATCACCTCGACCGAGGCGAACAGTCCGGCTGCCTTGTAGGGATCCTGTGCCGCCCATTCCTTGACCTCCGTCAAGTTCTCGCCCTCGACCAGCAGCAGCGAGCCGCAGGGCTGGCCGTTCTCGACCAGCGGGCCGGCCAGCTTGACGCCGGGCTGCGCGCCCAGGAAGGCCAGATGGCTTTCGCGGGTGTCGAGACGGGTTTGCAGCTTGCCGGCATGGTCGCGGCAGATGACGGCGAAAAGGGGCATCATTCCTCCTTGAGGGGGCGGTTGAGCAGAAAATCCAGCGCATGTTCCATGGCGATGCTGCCTTGGGCAAGCCCCGCCACCAGATTCGAGATCGGCATCTCGATCCCCAGCCTTTCGGCCAGCCGGGTGACGGCGCGGGCGGTGGCGGCGCCCTCGACCGTGGTGCCGGCGGCGAAGTCGCGCCCGGCGCCCAGGGCCAGCCCATAGCGGAAATTGCGCGACTGTTCCGAGGTGCAGGTCAGCACAAGGTCGCCCAGGCCCGACAGGCCCGGCAAGGTCTCGGGCCGGGCGCCGAGCGCGGTGGCCAGCCGCAGCATCTCGGCAAAGCCGCGGGTGACGATGCTGGCCCGCGCGCTGTCGCCATAGCCCGCGCCGATGGCGGCGCCGGCGGCGATGGCGATGATGTTCTTCAGCGCCCCGCCCAGCTCGGCCCCGGCCATGTCGGTGGTGCGGTAAAGCCGCAGCGTGGCGGTGGAAAGCTGGCGTTGCAGCGCCTCGGCCGCCCCTGCATCGGCGCAGGCAAGCGTTAGCGCCGTGGGCAGGCCGCGGGCGATGTCGGCGGCAAAGCTGGGGCCGGTCAGCACCGCCACCGTGGCATGCGGGCAGGCGGCGGCGATCAGCGCCGAGGGCCCGGTCAGCGTGGCGAGGTCGATGCCCTTGGCGCAACTGACCAGGTTGCGGCGGTCGAAGCGCGCGCCATGCTCGGCCAGAAACCCGCCCAGCACCTGCGCGGGCAGCGCGAGCAGCACGGTTTCGGCCGCGATCTGGTCCAGCCGGCCGGTGACATGCAGCGCCGGCGGCAGGGCGACGCCGGGCAGGCGCGGGTTCTCGCGCGCCACGGCCCAGCCGGTATCGCGGCCCCAGAGCGTGACCGGCCCCTTGCTTGCCAGCGAAACCGCCAGCGCCGTGCCGAATGCGCCTGCGCCGATGATCGCCACGCTCATGCCTTGGCCCCCCGCTTGCCGGCGCCCAGCATCGGCGCGGCCTTCTGGTCCAGCGGCCAGCGCGGGCGCGCGGCCAGTTCCATGCCGTCGCGCCGGCCGGCCTGGTAGGCCTCGATCCCGGCCCAGGCGATCATCGCGGCATTGTCGGTGCAAAGCCGCAACGGCGGCGCCAGGAAGGTCGCGCCGGCCTCGGCCGCGACCCGCTGCAAGGCCGCGCGCAGGGTTTCGTTGGCCGCGACCCCGCCCGCCACGGCAAGCACCGGGGCAGGGGTCAGCGCCAGCGCCCGGCGGGTCTTTTCGGCCAGCACTTCGGCGACCGCCGCCTGGAAGCCGGCGCATAGATCGGCGCGGTCCTGTTCGTGCAGGCCGCCCTGCGCCGCGACCAGATCGTCGCGCTGGCGCAGCACGGCGGTCTTGAGACCGGAAAAGCTGAGGTCGCAGCCCGGCCGGTCCAGCAACGGCCGGGGCAGGGCGAAGCGGCGCGGATCGCCCGCCCGCGCGGCGGCCTCGACCGAGGGACCGCCGGGTTGCGGCAGACCCAGAAGCTTGGCCGCCTTGTCGAAAGCCTCGCCCGGCGCGTCGTCGATGGTGCCGCCCAGCCGGGTGAAGTCCTGGGGGCCGTCCACGCGCAGGAACTGGCAATGCCCGCCCGAGACCAGCAGCATCAGATAGGGAAAGGGAACGCCGTCGGTCAGCCGCGGCGTCAGCGCATGGCCGGCTAGGTGGTTCACGCCGACCAGCGGCAGGCCGCTGCCCGCCGCCAGCCCCTTGGCCAGCATCACCCCCGACAGCACGCCGCCGATCAGCCCCGGCCCGGCGGTGACGGCGATGCCGTCCAGGTCTGGCAGCCGCAGCCCGGCTTGGGCCAGCGCCTCTTCGACGCAAAGATCCAGCCTTTCGGCATGGGCGCGGGCGGCGATCTCGGGCACCACGCCGCCGAAATCGGCATGCAGCGCCGTCTGCCCGGCCACGACCGAGGCCAGGATCGCGCGGTCGCCGCGCACCACCGCCGCGGCACTGTCGTCGCAGCTGCTTTCGATGCCCAGAAAGGTCAGTCCCATGCTCATCCTTGTTCCCGCGCCGCCAAGGGCCTAGGCAGATGCGAAGTAACATCTTGTCAGGCCGATTGCCATGCCGCCGAACCCCGCGCCCATCCTGCTTCTGACCCGACCCGAGCCGGCCTCGCGGCGATTTGCCGCAGAGGTCGCGCCGCTTGGGCTGGAGGTGCTGATCTCGCCCGTGCTGCGCATCCGTCCAGTCGTGCATGACGCGGCGCGGCTGGCCGCGGCGCAGGGGCTGGTCTTCACCTCGGTCAACGCGGTGCCGGCGGCGGGGGCGGGACGCGGCCGGCCGGCGATCTGCGTCGGCCCCGCTACGGCCGAGGCGGCGCAGGCGGCGGGTTTCGACGTGACCGAAGGGCCGGGCGACGCGGCGCGGATGCTGCCGATGCTGGACGGGCTGGGCGAGGGCTGGCTGCATCCGCACGGCGCCCATGTCGCCAAGGTGCTGCCGGTGCCGGGCATGGTGGTCTATGACCAGTTGCCCGAACCGCTGAATGCCGTGGCGCTGGCGGCGCTGGCGGGGCGCGCGCCGGTGATCCTGCCGCTGTTCTCGCCCCGCTCGGCGCGGCTGCTCTCGGGCCAGGCGGCGGGCGCGCGGGCGCCCTTGTGGCTGGCGCCGATCAGCCCGGCGGCGCGGGATGCCTGGCAGGGTCCGGCAGCGCGCTGCGTGCCGGCGCCGACCCCGGATGCCGAGGGGGTGCTTCGCGCCATCCAGCGGCTGCTGGCCGCGGAACAATCCACATGAGGGCGGTTGAGGCGCCACGCACCGCCGACTAGACTGCCGGCTGGAGCCAATCATGATTGCGGGCGGCAGGGGCGGGCCTCGCCCCATGCCAGCCGGGCCGCGATGCGAAAGGGAACGGGGAAGAATTGTGAAGAAGCCAGAAACCAATTCCAGCGAGAACAAGGCAAGCCCCGGAAAAGACGGCAAGAAGAAGGCGGTTTCGGGCTCGGTCATCGACAGCCGCCCGGTCGGTTCCGGTGAAGGTGCCCAGGCCGCAAAGCCCGAGCCCAAGCCGCAGATCGAATCAAGGCTGGTCGGCACCGGCCCCGGTCCCGAAGCCGCCGCGCCCAAGCCGGACGCGGGCCGGTCCGCTGCCGGCGAGGCGGTTGCCGAATCGAAGCCCCCTTCATCCCAGGCTGCGACCGAAGCGAAGCATGGCGGCGTGCCGCCGGTCGCCAGGCCGGAGGCTGTGCCGATCCCGCCCCAGCCGGCCAAGGTCGAGACCCGCGTGGTCGAGGTGCGCAAGGCCGGTTTCATGCCGACCTTCCTGGGCGGCGTCGTCGCCGCCGGCCTGGGTGCTGCCGCAGCCTGGTGGGCGATCCCGCATCTGCCGCCAGCCTGGCAGCCGCTCGGTGCCGACCCGGCCCCGACCGAGGCGCAGATCGCCGCTGCCCGCGAGGCGGCCGTCGAGGCGGCGCGCGAAGAGATCCAGACCCAGGCCGACGCCTTTGCCAACCGCGCCTCCGAGGCGGGTGCGGATGCGGCACGACAGGCGCTGGCCGATGTCGAGGCGCGGGGCGGCGATGCCGAGGCGTTGCAGGCGCAGCAGGAAAAGCTGGCCGCGCTGGAAAAGACCCTGGCCGATCTGGCCGCGCGGCCCGTGGTGGCGCCCGTGGTCTCGGGCGAGGGCAGCGACGGGCTGCAGCAGGTGCTGAACGAATTGACCGCGCGACTGGCGGCGCAGCAGAACCGCATCGATGCGCTGGCCGCGCGGCCCGACGCGCAGGCGGCGGCAGGGCAGGTCCAGGAACTGACCGCCCAGGCCGAGGCGCTGCAAGCCCGCATCACCGCCGCGGCGGATGAGGCCGAAAAGCGCATCGCTGCCGCCCAGGCGCAGGCATCCGTGCTGCAGGAGACGGCCGAGGCGGCGAACCGCCGCGCCCAGGCGGCCAAGGCCGCCGCCGCGCTGCAGGCCGCGATCGAGACCGGCGGCCCCCGCGATCAGGCGCTGGCCGATCTGCGCGCCGCCGGGGTCGAGCCGCCGGCCGCGCTGACCGGCGATATCCCGACGCTGGCCCAGTTGCGCGCGGGCTTTCCCGCCGCCGCGCGCGAGGCACTGGCCGCCGCGCGCCAGGAGGCGCCGCAGGACGGCGCGCTGGGGGCGATCGGGAATTTCCTGCGCGTGCAGACCGGCGCCCGCTCGGTCGAACCGCGCGAAGGCAGCGATCCCGATGCCGTGCTGTCGCGCGCCGATGCCGCGGTGAATGCCGGCGACATCAAGGGCGCGCTGGCCGAGATCGCCGCCCTGCCGCAATCGGCCCAGGCGGCGATGGCCGACTGGACTGCCGGGGCCCAGGCCTGGGTCGAAGCCAATGCCGCGCTGGCCGCTTTGGCCGCGGGCAGCATGTAAGGGGCGCGCCATGCTGCTTTCGGCACTGAAAATCCTGATCTTTTTCGCCATCGTGCTGGTTTTGACGCTGGGTGCGATGCAGCTTTCGGAAACCGGCCAGGGCTTGAGCATGGTCTATGGCGGCACCGAATACACGCTGGGTCCGGTGCAACTGGTGATCGCGGCGCTGGTCGTCGTGCTGCTGGGCTGGATCACCGTGCGGCTGCTGGGGCTGCTTCTGGCCTTCCTGCGCTTCCTTCTGGGCGACGAGACGGCGATCAATCGCTATTTCGCCCGCTCGCGCGAGCGCAAGGGCTATGATGCGCTGTCCGAGGGCATGCTGGCCGTCGCCTCGGGCGAGGGCAAGCTTGCGCAGGACAAGGCCGCCAAGGCGGCCAAGCTTCTGGACAAGCCGCATGTCACCGACCTTCTGGCCGCCCAGGCGGCCGAGGTGGCGGGCGACCGCCGCAAGGCCGGCGAGGTCTATCGCCGGCTGCTGTCGGATCCGCGCACGCGCTTTGTCGGCATCCGCGGGCTGATGCGCCAGAAACTGGATGAAGGCGATACGGCTACCGCGTTGAAACTGGCCGAGAAAGCCTATGCGCTGAAGCCGAAGCACGCCGAGTTGCAGGACACGCTCTTGCAACTGCAGACCCGCGAGGGCGACTGGAAGGGCGCGCGCGCCGTGCTCAAGGACAAGCGCCAGCAGGGCCAGCTGCCCAAGGACGTGCATGTCCGCCGCGACGCGGTCCTGGCGCTGAAGGAGGCCTCCGAGGTGCTGGCGCATGGCAATTCGATCAGCGCCCGCGAGGCGGCGATTTCCGCCAACCGCGCCAGCCCCGACCTGATCCCGGCCGCGGTGCTGGCGGCGCGCAGCTATATCGCGCAGAACGATCCGCGCAACGCCAGCCGGGTGCTGCAAAAGACCTGGAGCGTGCGCCCGCATCCCTCGGTCGCCGCGGCCTATGCCGAGATCGTGCCGGATGAAAAGCCGGCCGCGCGGCTGCGCCGCTTCGAGGATCTGATGCGGCAGAACCCGGATGACGAGGAAACCCGGCTGCTGCGTGCCGAACTGCTGCTGGCGGCCGAGGATTTCCCCGGCGCCCGCCGCGCGCTCGGCAATCTGGCAGAGAAGCATCCCACGGTGCGTTCGCTGTCGATCCTGGCCGCCGTGGAACGGGGTGAGGGTTCGGACGACGCGGTGGTGCGCGGCATCCTGGCGCGGGCGCTGGTTGCCAGCCGCGGCCCGCAATGGGTCTGCGACAAGTGCCACAATGTCATGGCCGATTGGTCGCCGACCTGCGACAGCTGCGGCGGTTTCGACACGCTGACATGGCGTGAGCCCGACACCCCCGCTTGGGGCGCCACCGCCCCGAACGGGGTCGAGATGCTGCCGCTGCTGGTGGGCACGGCGCATGGCACGGCAGCGGGAACCGCGGCGGCCGAGCCGAGCGCCCCGGCCGCCGCGGATCCTGCGGTTGCCGCCGGCCCCGCCGGCATGGGCGGTCCGCAACCCGAGCCGCGCAAGCCGCCGGAGACGACCGGCCCGGTCGAGATCGCGGATGTTTCGCCCGGCATGGTGCCGCGCGAATCGGATTATCGCCGCGTCTCTCCGGCTGCGGCCGCATCCGAGCCGGCGATGACCGTCACCGATCCCGAACCGGTGCTGGCCGCGCCGTCTGCGCCCGAACCCGCAGGCCGGCCGGCGCTTGACGAACCGGGCGATCTGCTGCCCGTGCGCCCCGATGTCGAGCCGATCGACGAGGAGGAAGTGAAGATGGCGGGGAAAAATCGCTGACCCCCCTTTTCGCCCGCGCCGGAACCTGCTATCCGGCGCGGCACATGAGAGGCCGGTGTAGCTCAGCTGGTAGAGCACGTCATTCGTAATGATGGGGTCGGGGGTTCGAGTCCCTTCACCGGCACCATGAACCAGCGAAAACCCACGCAACTTCAATTGGTTGCGTGGGTTTCTCTTTGTTCAATCCACCTTTCTGCCCACCTTCCGGCGCTAGTGTCCTCTCTATCCTGTTGAAGGAGGGTAGACGCGCAGTCCTGTCTGGTGCGGAGAATCCACAACACATCAACCCGTCTTCCTAGAATTGCGCATGTCGGAAGTCTGGAATTGCGCGTGTCGAAAGATGGCGCTCTTACCCCGGTGCAACGGGTTGCACATGTTCTCCCTGCCCATCACCTGATTCTGAAATCGGCGTCCCGATAGAACCCAAAATCATTCAGCCAAGTAACGCCGCAGACATTGCACACATCGGGCACTTTCCGATTGGCGCGCTGCTTCGACGGCTTGGATAGCTCCTTTGTGACCACAGTGCGATCTAACTTGCCAATGGCGTAGGCGACGAGGAACGGGTCTTTTCCGATCTTCTGCATTTCAGTGGAGTCCAGATCGGGAGCATAGCCGTGAGCAACAACATGACGGAGGGCAGCCACGTCAACCTTCTCGCCCAAGCGAAGCGCGCTCTTAGCGTTTTCCTCCTTCAGCCAGTCGGCGACGTCATCTCGCCCGGCTGTCACCTCGTCGGCGATTTCGTTCGGGATTTTCACGCGACCAGCGTGGCCGCAGTCGATTAGCCAGTCCCAAAACTGCGGGATGCGGTCAATCGGGTAGTAGTCAGCATTTGCCCGGATCAATGTGTTGGCATCAAGAAGGTAGAGCACTAGGTCGCCTTCCTCCTCGGGGTTCCGTTGCCCAGCCCCATGACGCTGGACAGCAGAGGTTCAACCGCGCCCGGTCGAACGCCAAGAACTCTCGCCGCTGTGGTATGCGTTACCGCGTCAGCCCGAAGCCCATGTCCTACAAAACGCAGCAGGGCATCTCCTAACCTGTGCCGCCGGACAATGTAATAATTCGGCCCACTGTCGCTGTTCCGATTTTTCTCTTTATCCCGAGCGCGCTGGCGTTGCCATTGGTCGGCGAGGATACGTACAACTGCACCATAAGTCTCGACATCGGTTTTCCGCTCGCGCCAAAGCCGGTAGGCGGCCATCGCTTTGCTGACATGCCAGTCCCGGCACAGCGTTTCGGCTTCTCGCATGACCGCTTCGGTTGTCGCCAGCCGTGGCACCCGGGCCAAAGCCTGATCTGGAAGGAGCACTTCTCCGGCAACGTCGTTGCAGAACTGTTCGACGCGGGCGCTTGGTGTGTGAGGCGTGCCCGTTTCAGGGAGTCCGCTGACACCAGTATTGCCGACAAAGATATGAGCCAACTCGTGGATCAGGGTGAAAGACCATGCGGCCTTCGCGTCTTGATCATTGATCACGACCATAGGGGCAAGCCTGTCGGCCACGGCAAAGCCTCGAAAGACCTTCGGAGAAATTGCTGTGTGATGGCTCCCAAGGTCACCCAACAGGATTACGAAGACGCGAAGGGATTCGGTCCGGCGCCGCAGTTCGGCAAAGAGGTCTTGAGGCTCCCGCATCCCCCTCCGAAAGCTGCGGTCATCGTCGATTCCGAGTGCGGATTTGATCCGATTGGCAGCTTGCGCAATCGGTGTGGCGATGGACAGCGTTCCCACGAAGCTGACAGGCTCCGCGTCTTCGTCGTCTTCCATCATATCCCGCAAAATGCTCTGCCGGGTCCGCACATCTCGGACCAAGGCGTCAAGCCTTGCAGCCTCTTTGGGTGGAACTGGTGTTTTCATGGTGCGGAAGTCCTCGCCTCGGTCTGCCGGACGAGGAGGCTCTGCCATGTAAAGTGCGAGAAGCGGGCGATGATAGGCTGCCGCCATCTTGGCAAGCTGTGTGCCGGATGGTACCCGCGCGCCGCTCTCCATCGCTTCGAGCTTTTCAGCAGCCGTGCCGCGCGCGCCGGTGGTCAAACCAATCTTGTGCGCGGCCTCCTCTATGGAGAGCCCCGCCGTCTCGCGCGCCCAGACTAGGACTGCTGGATTGACTACTTCCTCAACGCTCATGTGCTTGCCGTGTCGGCTCGTGCCTTCTGCTGTGCTTCATTCTCCCCAGGTGGGACAGAAATGCCAGTGAAAGCGTTCAACAACCATCGCTAGGTTTGGCGCTCGTGCTAATGTGAGTCCGCTATGCAACTCACAGCCTGCTTCCTGCTCGCAATCATATGGTGACGGGTGCAACGGGTTGCAAATATCGCTCCCCCCAGTGGCGATACCAGTCTGCGTGTGCGCAGGGGGAACTGTGCGTGTCGGAAGTCGTCAGCGTGCCCTTTGGGGCGATGTAGCTGCGGATGATGCGCTTGGGCAGTTCATGCCACGCGATGTTGAACGCGCAGAGGCGCGGATAGAAGCACATCTCGGAATACGGCAGGTGGTCATGTATCCACCACGCCAGCGCCCGCCAGTCCTCGCCCGCCGCGTAGCGATCAGCGAACCATGGGATGACGATGCAGGCCGTGGCCCCGAACGCGCCGTTTTCATCCCGGACGTCCCAGATGTGCCGCGCGAAGTTCCGCCAGTTGCTGGCACAGCCGTAGCCTTTCCGGTGCCCGAGGTCGTTGATGATGGCGGATCGGTAGGCCGAGCGAATAGCGATGCGCCCGAAGGTGTCCTGAAGCGGTTCCAGCAGGTCTTCGCAGAGGCGTTTCCCGGCACGGATGGCGAGTTCTGGATCAGATGGCAGGTTGGGGATGCCCTCGAACTGGCTGATCTCGCTGTGCAGGAAGTCGCGCATGTAGAAGCTCTTCGAGAGGCGGGCCCTGCCGAAGTTCTCGATGTCGCGGATGGATCGGAAGGCGTGTGGAGACATGTGATGCGCTATATCCTTTGAATATAAAGGATTTTATCACACTCCCAGCACAGGGGTTCATCTTTCTGCCGTTAATACGGGGATTCTGACCAGCCGCGTTGCAACAGGTTGCATCATATGGAGGTGCGGGTGCGCGACCCGCTCCCCCTGCTCGCGGAGTTCCTAGAATGCGTGCGTCTTGCCCAGCGAGCAACATCAGGCGATCTTGAAGTCAAGCGGCAGGCCACTTGGGGAATGTCGGATGAAAGTGTGTCAAAAATGGCACCGGTAAGGAAATGCACCACTCGACGGACTCCACATCGGCGAAAAGCCGCTTATACGACTCTGGCGCGAACGTTTTTTGTCGGAGAGTGAGATGAAGACAGTTTTTTACGCAGCAGCCGCAAGCCTCATTGCAAGCGCATCATTCGCAGGCGGCTTTGTGGCTCCAGTTGCCCCTGCTGATCCGGTGGTTGTTGCGCCAGTGGTGGTTGCTTCGGATTGGTCCGGCTTCTACGCGGGTGCGAACATCAACTGGGGCGAGGCCAAGGGTAAAGCAATTGGCGAGCTCGGAGATATGATCAGCGCCGAGGGTTTTAGGTCATGTTGACAAATGGCGGAGCCAGAGGCGGATCGACGTGATGTCGATGAAGCCCAGGAAGCTTTCGGCGGTCTTGTCGTAGCGGGTGGCGACGCGAC
>NZ_JBGOSN010000029.1:0-47464 GCF_046335115.1 Paracoccus sp. P2
ACCCTCTATCGCTACGTCGATGCCAACGGAAACCTCAGGGACCACGGAAGGCGCGTTTTATCGGCTTAGCGTAGGATTTAGCACCGTCCGGCAGCAGACCCCAAGAAGGTCTCCGAATAGCCCGCCCAAGCCCGCGGGGCCGAGCCTGCCGGCCAGCCCTTCGGAACGAAAAGGGCAGGACGAAAAGGGCAGGGAAGTCGCCCATCCCCGCGCGTCACGCCGAATCAGACGATTCCGGCCTTCTTTCTTGCCGAAATATCCTCGGGGGTGAATTGCGGCCCCAGGCCGCAAGAGGGGGCAGACAGCCCCCTCCGCCTCCCTTGACGCTCGGCCGAGCTTGCTCAGCCGACGATGGTCGCCTCGGTCGCAGCGCGCAGCTCGGCCTCGCTCACGCCATCGGCCAGCTCGACGAGCTTCAGCCCGCCCGGAACCACGTCCAGCACGCCCAGATTGGTGATGATCCGGTTGACCACCGCCTGGCCGGTCAGCGGCAGGGTGCAGGATTTCAGCACCTTCGACTCGCCGTGCTTCGACGTGTGGTCCATCACCACCACCACCCGGCCGACGCCCGCTACCAGGTCCATCGCGCCGCCCATGCCCTTGACCAGCTTGCCCGGGATCATCCAGTTCGCCAGGTCGCCGTTCTCGGCCACCTCCATCGCCCCCAGGATCGCCATGGCGATCTTGCCGCCGCGGATCATCGCGAAGCTCTCGGCGCTGTCGAAATAGGCGGTCTGCGGCAGCTCGGTCACCGTCTGCTTGCCGGCATTGATCAGGTCCGGGTCCTCCTCGCCCTCATAGGGGAAGGGGCCGATGCCCAGCATGCCGTTTTCCGATTGCAGCGTCACATGCACCCCCTCGGGGATGAAATTCGCCACCAGCGTCGGGATGCCGATCCCGAGGTTAACATACCAGCCGTCCTGCAGTTCCTGCGCGGCCCGCGCCGCCATCTGGTTGCGGTCCCAAGGCATCAGACAGCCTCCTTCTTGCGGGTGGTGCGCTGCTCGATGCGCTTTTCATGCTGGCCCTGGACCAGGCGATGGACATAGATGCCCGGCAGGTGGATGGCGTCGGGGTCGAGGCTGCCGGTCGGCACGATCTCCTCGACCTCGCAGACGCAGATCCGGCCGCATTTCGCCGCCGGCACGTTGAAGTTGCGCGCCGTCTTGCGAAAGATCACGTTGCCGGTTTCGTCCGCCTTCCAGCCCTTGACGATGGAAAGGTCGGCGACGATGGCGCGTTCCAGGATATAGGTCTGGCCGTCGAAATCCTTGTGTTCCTTGCCCTCGGCGACCACGGTGCCGACGCCGGTCCGGGTATAGAAGCCGGGAATGCCGGCGCCGCCCGCGCGCATGCGTTCGGCCAGGGTGCCCTGGGGGTTGAACTCCAGCTCCAGCTCGCCCGAGAGGTATTGCCGCATGAACTCGGCGTTTTCGCCCACGTAGGAGGAGATCATCTTGCGGATCTGCCGGCTGTCGAGCAGCTTGCCCAGCCCGAACCCGTCCACGCCGCAATTGTTGCTGGCAATGGTCAGATCCTTCGTTCCCGCCCGCAGGATCGCCTCGATCGCCAGTTCGGGGATGCCGCAAAGCCCGAAACCCCCGGCCGCAATCAGCATCCCGTCCTTCAAGAGCCCGTCCAGTGCGGCATCCGCGCTGGGATAAAGCTTGTTCGATCCTGTCATTCGCACGCCTCGATATGATGATCCGACGGCCGGCTTTCTCCTCCGCCGCGACCGAGCTTGTCGCATGCGGTGGAAATACTCTATCCGTAGGAATACGTAGTCGAATAGGTATTCCATGCAGCCAGCCCATCGCCAGTTGACGGCCAGGGATTACGACAGCCTTGGCTTTCAGAACGCCCCCGATGCGACCCTGGTCCTGGCCGAGCGCGTGATCGTCCGCGCCAGCCTGATGGTCGAGGCGGTCTTCGGCTGGACGCCGCAGGAGCTGGCGGGGCGGTCCATGCGCTGCCTTTACCCCGGCCAGACCGATTTCGACCTGGTCGGCGAGCGGGCACGCAAGGCGCTGCGCGAGCGGCCGTTCTATCGCGACGAACGCTTCATGCGGCGCAAGGACGGGCAGATCGTCTGGATGGAGGGTCGCGGCCGGACCATGGACCAGGCCGACCCGCACCGGCTGGCGATCTGGACCTACCGGCCGCTGGATTCCGCGGTTGGTGCCGGCAGCCTGCTGACTGCGGCCGAGAAGCGCGTCGCCGGCTATCTGGTCAATGGCTTTACCAGCAAGGAGATCGCCAAGTCGCTGGGCTGTTCGCCCCGCACGGTCGAGGTGCATCGCGCCAACATGATCCGCAAGATCGGCGTGCGCAACAGTTTCGAGCTGGTGCGGCGGCTGCTCGACACCGGTGCGGGCTGATGACGATAGGTTCTGGTGCCGACGATCAGAGATCGCATTGATCTGCCTGGATCGGGATGGGGCTGGCAGTTTATTTACATAACTCCGGTTATCGGTGGAATACAGCCTTGGGGGTCGCATCGTCACGGCGCAAGCGGTGATTTACCTGTCGCGGTTCTGCTGTGAGGCATGACATGAAAGCCATTCTTCCTGTGTTCGTGAAAGCCGTGCTGCCGGTGTCGTGGGTCGCCGACCATGGTCCCAGCCTATCATGCCGCCGCTTGTGGCAGCGGCGGATGCCATGTTTGCTGCTCCTGTGTGGATAGGCTTGTGGGTGGGATGTGAAAGGCCCGCCCGGTCATGACGACCGGGCAAACCAAAGGGCTCGGGAAATACGGATCACTGCGCCAGAAGGTCGGTTGATCGGCCCGGCCATGACGCAGAGGTCACGATCAAAGCGCAGCTTCGACCTTTTCCGCGACTTCGGCGGGAACCCATTTCGTCCAGATATCCTTGTTCTCCTCCAGGAAATGCAAGGCCGCATCCTCTCCCATGGCCTGATTCTCGGCTTGCCAGGCCATCAGGCTGGCGACGGTGTCATTGCTCCAGCCGCGGGTGTTGAAATAATCCATGATCGCCGGGTGTATGCGGTCGGCGAAAGCCTTGGTCACCACGGTCATGACCGTGTCGACGGGCCATGCCGTCACCTTGGGATCGGGGCAATCCAGGTTGGTGATGCACCTTTGCCATTCGGCGGCATCCTGCTCGGCATTGGGTTCAAGCAGGACCAGATCATACCGGCCCAGAAGCGCGGTCGGCGCCCAGTAATAGGTGATGAAGCCTTCCTGACGCTCATAGGCTCGGGCGATGGCGCCATCCAGGCCCGCGGCCGAACCCGGCCGCATCAGGTTGAAGCCCTTTTTCTCGGCCTCGTAGGCCTTGAACAATTGCGCGGTGACCACCGTCGCCCCCCAGCCTTCGGCGCCGTTGAAGATCACGCCCTTGTCGGGGTTTTCCGGGTCGGGGAAAAGCTCGGGATGCGCCAGGGCATCTTCGACCGTCTTGATGTCGGGATGCGCGTCGGCCAGGTATCTGGGGATCCACCAGCCCTGGATGCCGCCATCGGGCAGGGCCGGCGCGCCATAGACGATCTTGCCGTCCTTGAGCCCCTGCGGCACGATTTCAGGCAGAAGGTCCACCCAGGTTTCCGAAGAAACATCGGGCGAGCCTTTCTCGATCATGGATGTGGTCGAGGGAACCGTATCCCCCGGAATGGTCTCGACACGGCAGCCATAGCCGTTCTCGAGGATGAACTTGTCGACATAGGTCAGCAGTTCGGCGCTTTGGACGTTATGGAGCGCAAGGGTCACGTTGCCGCAATCCTGCGCGGCGGCCGACCAAGCGCCGCCAAAGACGCCGGCAGCCAAGGCTGTGGAAGCGAGTAGTCTGTGCACGTTCTTTCTCCCTGTGTGCGGCATTGATCGGGACAGGGCGCCGCCATTGTTCTCTCCTGACCCAGTTCCAAGTGATCGGGCATTCCACATGCGCGATGGATCGGTCTTGCGTATATTCGTATACGATATTTATGCTACGAAATTTTCTGTGTGAAGGCGATTCTGTCAAGCGATTTTTCCGCATGGGCATGCCGCCAGGCGTTCCCACGCCTGACGGTTTGTCGCGATCATGTGCCGGTGGCGGGCCATTATCGCTGATACGAAGCGACGGGCGCGCCCAGCACATCAAGGCGCGGGGTCACGCCCAGGCCCGGCCCGTTCGGGGCACGGACATGCCCCGCCTCGACACCGAACGCCCCGTCCGCCGTCTTCAGCGAGACCATGTCGCGGCATTCCAGCAAGCATCGCAGCTGACGCTCGGGCACCGTCTGGCCAAGATGCACGATGGCCGCGAAGGCGATGTCCGAGCCGGTGGTCTCCTGCACGCTGACCGTATAGCCGGCGGCCAGGCAGATATCGCGGTGCCGCCGCCCACGGGTCAGCCCGCCGTTCTTCGAGATCTTCAGTCCGATGCCTTCGGCGGCGTCATCCGCGATCAGCTGGATGATGGAAGCATCGCTCAGCGCCAGCTCGTCGAAGATGATCGGCACGTCGGTACGGCGGCGCAGGGACAGGCATTCGCGCCAGGTCGCACAGGGCGCCTCCAGTACGAAATCCAGGCCATGCGGCAGCAGGCGCAGCATGCGCAGGGCGGTCTCGACACTCATCCCGCCATTCGCGTCCACGATGAAGAACTCGCCCGGCCGCTTGTCGGCCAGCGATGCGGCGATGCGCGCGGCATCTTCTGCCGGATCGCCGCCGATCTTGACCGAATGGCCGATATAGCCCCGCGCCCGATGCTCGGCCACGCGGCGGCGCATGTCCTCGGGATCGCCCATGTAGATCGACGAGATCACCGGCATCCGCGCATCGGTGCGCCCGCCCAGCAGGTCGCAGACCGGCATGCCCACGGCTTTGCCGAAGATGTCCCAGCAGGCCACGTCCAGCGCGGTCTTGGCATGCTCGTGCCCCAGCAGCGCCTGATCCATGGCGTCGTTGATCCGATCCACCCGGCGCGGATCCCGCCCCAGCAGGTGCGGCGCGATCTCGGCGATGCCGGCCCGGACCCCGAAGGCATGCGAGGCGATATAGGTCGAGCCGAAGGGCGTGCTTTCGCCCCACCCTTCCAGGCCGTTGTCGGTGGTGATGCGGACGATGGTCGCATCGAAGCTGCGATACTCCCGGCCGCCGGACAGCGTGTAGACCCCGCCCGAATAAGGCAGTTCCACCCGGAACACGTCGATTTTGTCGATTGCAAGTTCGGACATGAATGCCGCCTTATTGGGGGATGGTCAGCACCAGCTTGCCGCCGGTGCTCTTGGACAGGAATTCCTTCTGGGCATCCACGATCTGCTCCAGGGGCCAGGTTCCGGCGACATTCGGCCGGATCTCGCCGCGCTCGATATAGGAGATCAGGTTCTCGAAGACCTCGTCTTCCTGGAAGGTGCAGCCGAAGAAGGTCAGATCCTTCAGATACAGTGTCCGCACGTCCAGTTCGACGATCGGCCCGGCGATGGCGCCGGCCACCGCATAGCGCCCGCCGCGCTTCAGCACCTGGAGAAGCTCGGGGAAAGCCGGGCCGGCCACCACATCCAGGACGACATCGACCGATTGCGGCTCGATATGGTCCGCCAGTCTGTCGCCGCGCGGGATCACATGGTCGGCGCCAAGGGCCTTCAATTGCTCGGCCTTGTTCTGTCCTGCGATGGCGGACACCCGTGCGCCCCTGCGCCGGGCCAGCTGGATCGCCGCCGAGCCGACCCCGCCAGATGCGCCGGTGATCAGCACATGCTCGCCCTCGCCGACCCGCGCGCGATGGACCATGCCTTCCGCGGTCGAATAGGCGCAGGGCACCGAGGCCAGTTCGACATCGCTCCAGTCGCAATCGACCTTGTAGGTCTCGCGCGCCGGCGCCTTGGCATATTGCGCGAAGGCCCCGTCGCATTCCGACCCGAAGGTCCAGCATTCCCAGGGACGATAGCCGACATAGGAACGCAGCATGTTGCGCACCAGCACCCGCTCGCCGATGCGGTCGGGACTGACCCCCTCGCCCACCGCGACGATGCGTCCGCAGCAATCGGCGCCCTGGATGCGCGGGAACGTGAGGGCGGTGCCGGACCAGCTGGCGTCGTCGTCATTCGTCGTTTCATAGCCTTCGGCCCCGCCGGCCGAGGTCGCGCTGGTGACGCCCTTGGAATACCAGCCGATCCGGGTGTTGATGTCGGTATTGTTGATGCCGGCCGCGGCGACCTTGATCAGCACCTCGCCCGGCCCGGGCTCCGGGACCGGCAGGTCGTCCCGGATCTCCAGCTTTTCGAATCCGCCATGGCCGGTCAGCAAGGCGCCGGTCATTCCTATCGGAATTGTATCGTCTGATGACATCGCAGTTTCCCTGGTTCGGTCGGATCGATCCCGGCCCCGGCGGGTGCGAGACGATCGCCCCCATCAAGAAGCGGGTTCGGATTCGGGGCAACGCACGAAAATTTCCAAGTCGAGTTGAGCTGAAGTCAACCGGGGCCGCGGAACCGCTACCAATCCGAATGGATCCCCTGGCACCTCAAGCCGGAGGGCGGCCTCCGCCGGGGCAGGGGGTCTCGCGCACCTGCCGGGCCTGTTCCCTGTAGCGCGCCACGAGGTTTGCGCAGTCGGGACACGAGGTTTGCGCACTTTTCGAGCGGCCGATTGAACGCCATTTAAACGCACCTCAAACCCTCGTTTAAACGTCCGGTGACTGGCCCATATACCAAGGCGCTGATCCCTGCGCCACCACCTGCCCCGACACCTCAAGGCTGGCGCGCATCGAGGCCACGCGAGCCTCGGCGTCTTCCCAGTCATAGGCGGCGATCTGGACCGTCCAGCGGCGACCGTCATGATGCCAGTCGATAGCGAATAGCAGCATCGGCCGCCCCTCGCTGTCGCGCACGATGCAGTTGCTGTCGGGACCGTTCAGCGCCGCCTCGCGCCGCTCGCGCTCCTTGCCCAGATCAATGAGCATAGCCGCCTCCGCTGATGATCAGCTCGCCCACCCGGCTCGCGCCCTTGCTCGACAGGGTATAGGTGGTCTCGACCGCCTCGATCTCAAAGCCTGCGAACAACGCCCGAACTTCGGGCGTGTCGTTGATGGACAGGATGAACCGCCCCTTGAGCTGGTGCAGCAGCACCGCCAGCCGGAGAAAGTCGCGCCGAGCGAACATGCCTGCGCCATAGTCGCCCTCATTGCCCCAGTAGGGCGGGTCCAGATAAAAGAGCGTGCCCGGTCGGTCGTAGCGCGTCAGGAAGGTGTCGTAAGAGAGGCACTCGATCACGACGCGAGCGAGCCGGGTGTGAACCTCCTCAAGCATCGGCCCCAGCCGGGTGATGTCGAATCGGGCTGGCCGGCCGTAGGACACGCCGAAGCTGCGGCCGCTGACCTTGCCGCCGAAGGCGGTGTTTTGCAGGTAGAGGAACCGCGCTGCCCGCTCCAGATCAGTGAGGGTGTCGGGGTCGGTCGAGCACAGGCGCTCGAACTCCACCCGCGTGGTGAGCTGGAAGCGCATCATGTCGATGAAGGCGACGTAATGACGCTGGAGCACCCGGAAAAAGGTCGCCACGTCGCGGCTGTAGTCGTTGATGACTTCGGATTTCGGGGCCAGATGGCGACGCAGGAACACGCCCGCCATACCGACGAACACCTCGGCGTAGCAGTCGTGGGGCGTGGCGTCGATCCGCTGGATGAGGGTCTTCGCAAGGTTGCGCTTGCCGCCGATATACGGGGCCAGCGGGGTCAATGGCTTGACCTGCGACCGGCTATTCATGGGGCCTCCTTTGGCGCGGTGGCGGGATGAAGGCGACATCGCCGAGGATGCGGCTGCGCAGCCTGAAGGTGTCGGCGTGGCCGGCATGGCCGACCCAGCTCATCACCACTTGAGTGACCTGATCGAGCGTGATCTTGCCCTCGTGGTATTGCCGGGCCATCCGCTTCATCTTCCGTCTCATGCGGCCGGCGCTGTCCTTCCTGATCTTCCGATGCGTCGGCCATATGCGATAGCCGAGGAAATCGAGCGACCGACCGTTGGTGGTCGATATGGGAAAGACCTGCGTCTTGCCGTTGAGGCGCAGGCCGAGATTGGCATGAAGGAAGTCCTCGATCGTGCGGCGCAGCTCGTGCAGATGGGCCTTGTCGTGGCCGACGATGGCGAAATCGTCCATGTAGCGCAGGTAGCGTTTCTCGCGCAGCTCCTCCTTCACAAAGGCATCCAGCTCGTGCAGGTAGATGTTGGCGAAGAGCTGGCTGGTGAGGTTCCCGATCGGAATGCCGCGCGGCATGATCTCACCCGGTTCGGCGGCGCTGTCGATGATGCCGTCGATCAGCCAGAGCGTGTCCGGGCAGGCGATGCGGCGGCGGATCAGGCGCTTGAGCACGTCATGGCAGATGCTCGGGAAGTATTTCGAGACATCGGCCTTGAGCACGTAGATCGTGCCGTGCTCGCGCAGCTCGGCACGCAGGAAGGACTGGGCGCGATCGGCACCGGCATGAGTGCCCTTGCCCGGCCGGCACGCATAGCTGTCGAAGATGAAGCGGCTGGCCCAGATCGGGTCGATGGTCTCGACCAGCGCGTGCTGCACGATCCGGTCCTTCAGCGGCAGCGCGGCGATGGCGCGTTCCTTCGGCTCGAACACGCGGAAATGGCGGTAAGGGCCAGTGCGATAGGTTTTCCAGAGCAGGCTGTTCTGGATGTCGAACAGGTTGGGTTCGAGGTCGCTCTCGAAGCGGATGACATCGGTCTGGCTGCGGCGGCCACGGATGACGCGGCCCCAAGCGCGGTGCAGCGCCTCGAAGGTGGTCAGCTTCTCAAAGAGGTCGCTATAGGTTTTCGCCATCAGCATCCACCCGGTGAAACGGGCGACCGGAGCGAGGGGCCGCCGCCATGTCGGCGGCTACTGTCCCACCCCGGCCCGTTGTCATTTTTCGGCACTTGGCCGAGGATCGCGGGTCCTTTCGAGGGCGCGCTGGAAGGGACCCCATGAGGTCCCAGCTTCTGGCTTTCCCCGAGAGCGGGCCGGAAGCCGATGTTCGTGCTCGTGTTCGAGCGCGCGTTGTTCAGGTTGAGGGCGAAGACCCCGGCGTTGACGCCGTTGTTCCAGTTGCCCCCACGGATCGGCAGACCGTCAAGCCACATTACCCGCGCCCCTGTTCGTTGAGACTTTTGAACCACCCGCCCACCATCCGGCCGATCTCGTCCAGATGGCGGCTCCACACCTCGTAGTTCTTGAAGGGGAGGAAGCCGAGCTTCTGGGCGATCCTGATCTGGCTGCGCAGCAGGTCCAGCTCAGCGTCAAGCTCCTGCATCGTCGTCTTTTTGAAGTAGCGGCGATTGCAGATGATGATGAGCCGAAGGAGCGCCCACATGGTGGTGCGGATTTCCTGCGACAGAACGTGACGTTCGGCCTTCGGAAACTGTTTCAGCACTCCATACCCATAGGCGATCATGTCTTCGCACTTGCGACGGATTTTCAGATCGTCCACCGCATCCCCCGGCAGGCAGTTTCAAAATTCTAGAGGGACGGGCTATCGCCCGTCCCGACAGAGGTCAGGTGGCCAGATTTCAGAGCACGAAAGCGGGCCGGAAGCCGATGAACGTGCCCGTGCGCGAGCGCGCGTTGTACAGGTTGAAGGCGAAGACCCCGGCGTTGACGCCGTCGGCCCAGTAGCCCCCACGGATCGGCAGACGCTCGCCGTTGTTACGCACCCAGAAGCGCCCGCGATCGATGTCCGTCGCGTGCGGGAACAAGCCCAGCACCTTGAGCAGCGGTGGCACTGTGACGCCGCTGGCGGCGGTCAGGTCCTTATACTGCTGCGATACGTAGTGCGTGCTCTCGTCTGAAGTCTGGCTGGTGACGGCCGTCGCCAGTTGCGGATTGCCGGTCCCGTCAGCGCCGGTGGCGTTCCACTTGAGGGTGTTGGCGGTGCCCGGATTGACCAGTGATCCGTTCTGAAGGATGGCGCGCCACAGCGTGCTCCCGGCGCTGTGATCGGCTCCGGGCTGGGCGGCGTTGTTCTCGGGGATGATCTGGATTTCGCCATCCACGAGACGCAGGCCGCGCACCCATTCGTGGACATTGCCGGTGAGGTCGGCGATGCCGGCCGGGGTGTTGTCGTGATACCAGCTCACCGGGCCGGAGCCGGTCAGCGTGCGCGCCGTACCTTCGGCGAGGCCGGGCGCAAGGCCATCCTGCCGGCGGCCGGTCTCGAAGGTCTGGCTGTGGTCGCGGCCGTAGTTGGTGTTCCCGCGCGGCATGAAGCCGTTCTTCCAGCACCAGAGCGCGACCGCCGACCACTCGGCGTTCGTCATCATATGCCAGCCCGGCCCCTTGGCCGTGCATCGCAGATCGGCCGTGTCGAAGTTGATCGAGGCGTTCGGGTCCTGTCCGGGCAGCGAGAGCGCGTGGCTGTCATGGATGCGGGCGAGATACTTGCCGACGAAGATTTCCGACTTCTGCACGCCGCCGACGAGGAACGCCGGATGCGTGCCGGTGCCGAGGTTGGGGTGGATGTCCTCGATATTGAAGCGAGGCACCACGCACATGACGGAAGGATAGCCCTTGCTGTCGTAGAGCACGGTGTTGACGCCGCCGGTTGCGGCTTCGACGGACTGGCGCAGCGCGTCCGGCGCGGAGATGGTGACACCCATCGGGTTTACTCCTGTTCAGGGGTTTCGGGGTTTTCGGGCAAGGCCCACAGTTGCAGCGTCACGGCATCGGCCTGACATGGCTGCGGCACCGGCACGATCTGGGTCACTTCCTCCCCCTCGACCGTCTCGGTGACCTCCTCGTCGACGTAGCGGCGCGGAGGAATGATGATGAGGGCGGCATAGGCATCACCCTCAAGTTCGGGCTGCCCTGCGGCGTCGGCGAAGACCGAAATCACGCGCTCGGTGTCTTGCTGTTCTTCGGCAAGGTTGATGGTGAGCGTGCCGCCGAGGGTCAAGACGCAGCCTTCAAGCTCGAAAGCGAGCTTGGCCCCCTCGTTGAGATGTACGATGTTCATGGTTGCCCTCACTGGTAGCGGATGTTGAGAAGCGTCCAGCGGACGCGTACGTTGTCGGCGCTGCCGGTCATCCTGATCTTGAAGCCGTTGGTCGCCCGGTCGTAGGCTTCAAGCGCGCCCACGGCCGCGATGTTGGTGGCGCTCTCAACCTCAAGGGCGACGCCGTAATCGGCGGCCGGAAGCGTCGCCGGGAAGGCGATGGTGGCGAAGGGATCGAAGGTCGACACCCACGCATTGGACGGCTGGATGACGCGCAGGTCCGTCAGGGTGACGGCCGACAGGCTGTTGCCGTAGTTCTGGGCCGGCACGTCGATCCGGTAGAGTGCGAGGCCGGTGGGCGGCACCTCGTCGGCAATCTGCACGCCATAGGTCGAGCCGCCGGTGTTGATGAGATAGGCGTAATAGACCTTCGCCTCGTCGGTCTCGTTGCTCGGCACCGAGACGTGGTAATCGTCGTCGGGGAGCGAGACGATGATGCCATCGATCCGCGCCCGCGACACGCCGGTTCCAACCGTGCCTGACAGCGACAGATGCAGCGCCCTGATTTCGGATTTGGTGAGCACCAAGCCGCTGATGACGTGCTTGTTGCGGATGGTGACGACGCCCTGCGCGAAGATGCGCTGGCGCAGCGCCGCAAGGTCGCGGGCGAGAACACCCGCCAGACCGAGAGCCTCCTGCACGCCGGCGATGATGGTGGTCTGCTGCTCGGGCGCGAAGGCGTCGTAGCCAGCAAGGCGGTCGCCCAGCGTCTCGCCGCCGCCCCGCGCCGCGATCACTTCGTCGGCGACGTTCTTCAGCCAGCGGGTTCGGTTGGCGAGCTGACGCGCCTGCACGTTCGAGATGCCGTCAACGCCGCCGACCACCGGATCGGTCAGCTCGATCTGATAGATGCCGGCGGGAAAGGTGTTGGTTTCGGGAAGGTTCGCCATTCCAGAGGCTCCGTTGCTAGAAGATGATGGTCCACGCGCCGTCGAGGCTGATGTCCTCGGCCTTCTCGATCGGAGCGCGGGTCTTTCGGGCGAAGAGGGTGTTGTCGGCCGCGATCAGCCCGAACTCGCGGATCACCTTGCCGTTGGCCTCGGTGGTCTCCAGCTTCCAGTTGAACTGCACACGGCCGGCGGCCGGATACTCGTGGCCTTGCAGGTTCTTGATGAAGGAAGAGGTCAGGGCGGTGTCGGCGGGCGTCGGCCCGCTGCCATTGGTGCCAACCCCGATCTTGGTGATGATCTTGCCCGCCCCGTCGCCGGCCACGAGCTGGGCCAGCGCCACGCGGGCGGCGACCATGATCATGTTGTCGTCGCGCCAGCTCTCGACGAGCACGCCGGCACGCCGGACGTTGACAAGGAGAGAGCCGCGCAAGGTCAGGATTTCGGTGGCCTTCATAGCGTCCTCAAATGACTGTTAGCGGGGTTTGGACGGGGCCGGAGTGGAAGACCCCGGCATAGTAGGGATGCCCGCCGTCATGGGCGGTCTCGCCGTCATAGATGTCGCCCGCGTGGCGGTGACGGCCATCATGGCGCAGGTGGCGCGTGACGATGATCGACATGGTCGGATCGGCGACGGACGGCTGATCCTCGCCATAGGTAATGCCGGCATGGACGTAGCGGCCGTCATGGAGCGGCTCGACCGCCACGCGGTCCTCGATCGTCATGTCAAGATGCGTGGTCAGTTCGACCCAGCGGTTGCTGTAAAGCTCCCCGGTCTCGCCCCAGCCGGTATGATCGGCCGCCCCGTCATAGACGAGCGCGCTGCCGAAGAAGTGGCGCACGCCGTGATCGTGATCGATCGTGCCATCATAGCGCCGGCCCCACGGATAGGTGTCGTCGGCCGCGTGGTGGCCGGCCGCGCTCAACTCGTCTCGAACATCGAGCGCGTCGGACGTGTCGGCGCGAAAGCCGATGTCAACGAGGTGCGACCGGGCATTCTTCCAGACGTTGATGAGGGCGACGAGCTGGGCGATGCGCGTGGCACTGACACCCTTGTCCTCACCCAGATCGAGCAGCACCCGGAACATGGCCCAGCGGATGCCGCCGCCATAGGTCTCTGCGGCTGAATGGCTCTGCGCCCCGTTATAGAGGGCGACCGGCAGCCCCTCGACGATCTCGGCATCGGCATAGCCGAGCGCCTTGATCGCCTCGCGGATCGCCCAGGGCGTGCCGGTGTGTCGGTGCAGGTCGATCGCCCGCTTGATGAGCGCTCGGCGCTCGGCGGCCGTCTCGGCAAGGTCCCAGCCCTCGACGCCGAGGATATGGAACTGCCACGCGAGCAGATAGAGCGCATCCTCCTGAAGCTCGTCGACGCGATAGATCAGCAGCTTGGTCAGGTCGAGGTCGCCCTGCCGGCCGATCAGCCGCATGAGTGCGCGGGTGCGCGCGTCGTCTATGCCCGGCGGGATCAGGCGCAGATCGTCGTCAGCCATCGGCCACCCCCGCAATCGTCAGAGTGATGGCGGTGCAATCCGCCCATTGCGACGGCCCCAGCTCCTGCCATTCCGGGGTGATGAGCTGGACGCGGTAGACGCCGGCGACCGACAAGGCGGCAATGCACTGGCTGGGCACGAGGTCGCGGCCGAGGCCCCGGCGGCGTTCGGACGCAAATGCGGCCGCTGCCCGGTTGACGGCCTCCATCGTCGCGTCGGGATCGGCATCTCGGTAGAGCGTGATCGTGCCGGTGATGGTGTAGGGAACGCGGTCAGGCGGAGCGACCTGCACCGTATCGGTCAGCGGCCGCACCTTATCGTCGGAGAGCTGGGCATGAACGAGGTCGAGCAGCTCGGCGCTGGGCAGGCCCTCGTCGGTCAAGATATGGACGCGCACTGTGCCGGGCTGCGGGCTCAACACAGCCGCGTCGATGATCGACTGGTGCGCCGACATGGCGTGCCAGCTATAGGCCCCGACAGGGCCGGCCACCGAGAACCGCTCCGGGGCCTCGCGGATACGATCGCGCAGCCTGTCGTCGGTCTCGCGGGCGCGGCCGCCATAGGTGACCGAGATGTTGACGGCCGTGGCGACAAAGGCGACCGGATCGAGCAGCGTGGCGATCTGGCCCGACACATAGCCGTTGGCGGCCTCGCCCGGCGCGTCGGCCTGCGCCGCGACCTCGCCAGCAAGCTGGCCGGCCTCGATCTCCAGCGGTGCGGTGGTGACAAAGGTCGCAAGGCCGTCGCCCGAGCGCACCCGCGTTCCGGCCGGCACGATGATCGCGCCGGGCTGGGCGGCCGATAGCGTGAAGCGGATCGTGGTCAGCGCCGACGCCTCGGGCAGGCGCACAACGCCGAGCAGCTCGCCAAGATAGTCGAGCATGGGGAAGCGGGCGAAGGCGAGCAGGTTCTGCTTGGCCGCCTCCTGAATGGCGACACGGACAAGGCTTTCACGGTAGGAGATGAGGTCGATGATGAGCCGCTCGACCTGCGCCGGCTGGAGCTTGCGGCCGGTATAGTTCTCATAGTCGGTGATGAGCTGCTCGGTGAGGGCGGCGGGGTCGCGCTCGACGAAATCGGGTTCAGGCAACGTCATCGCGAACCTCCGTGGCGATCAGCTCGCCCAGACCGTTCAGACGCCACTCGACCGTGATGTGCAGGTGATGCTGGAGCGAGGTCGGCACGAGCCGCACCACCTCAATGCGCGGCTCCCAGCGCCGCAGCGCGTCGATCCCCTCGCGCACCACATGCGGCACTGCCTCGCCGTTCGGATGATCGACATAGTGCCAGAGATCCGAGCCGAACTCGGGCCGGTGCGGGTCCGAGCCTTTCGGGGTGAGCAGGATGATGCGGATGCACTGATGGATGTCGTCGAGGTTTTCGACGATCTCGCCATGCGCGTCGAGCCGGGGCTGCCAGTTGGCGGCAGTTATCTTGCGGACATCCTGAACCATGCGGCGAGGATGACGCGCGGGCGCAAGGCGTCATAGCCGGACAGCTGTCCGGCACATCGGCGGGCCGGCATGGTCGGGAACGGCGTTATCCTAGCACCGGCGCGCCCGGCCATCAAACGGGGACATCGGTGATGCCGCCGCCGGGGACGATGCCGCCATGCTTATGGGTGTCGTCGATCGTCGTGCCGTTATGCGTGATCGAGCCGCCGGTGATGGCGACGCCACCGGGCGAGATTTCGATCGTCACGCCGCCGGTGACGAGCCGGAAGGTCTGGCTTCCCTTGTCATAGGTGAGAGAGGCTCCGTCGCCGTAGACGATCGTATGGACGTTCGGGTCCGACGATGGCGGGGCGTCGGCCTCCGAATAGATCGCGCCGGCCACCACGCCGGCCTCCTCGCCGGGGTCCATGATGCACACGACATGCTCGCCCACCACCGGCATCCAATAGGTCTTGTCGCTCTTGGTCTTGCCCTGAAGCACCTGAAGCCAGAACGATTGCACATCGTCATGATCCGGGAACTTCACCCGGACCTTGGCCTTGGCGGGGTCGGTTTCGGAGACGATACCCAGTCTAAGGGACACGGCGCACCTCGATCTCTGTGGTATAACCCGCCCCGCGCTCGATCCGGTGGCGCGAGGTCTCGACGTAATATTTGCCCGAGAGCTTGCCCAGCATGGCGACCTCGATCACGTTGCCGGCCACCATGCGGTGGTCACCGACGATGAGGATGCGCCCGCGCAGCTTCTTGGCGTTGGCTTTTTTCAGCTCGGCCTCGGCGCGCTTCTTGGCCTGCGCCTCGCTCTCGACGCGAGCCTTGATGCGCAGCGTGTCGCCGGTCTTGACGTTCGGGTCCTCGACCGTCACCTCGATCAGCTTGGCCGTCTCGGGATCGTGGTAGGAGAGCTTGCAGTCCTTGTAGACCTCGTGAACCTTGTCCTGAAACGAAAAACGTTTCATCTCGGTGCGCGGGATCACGGCGACGGGACCTTGGCTTTCGAGGTCCTCGACCTTGGAGAAGAACAGCACCTTGCCGCGAACGGCAAAGACGTGGTGGTACTCTTCGGCGATGCGCTTCAAAAACTCCAGATCGCGCTCGTTGTCCTGTGTCACCCGCTTGAAGGTGATGTTCTCGATCGTACCCTCGACCGACAGGCCGTTCTCGCCCGCGATCTGCTCGGCGATCTGGCGCAGGGTCTTGTTCTCGAAAGCCCGCGTCTTCTTGGTGCGCAGACTTTCCGAGACCGGCGCGGCAAGCCCGCGAATGGTCACGGTATCGGGCGCGCCGTCGAAGTCGATCTCGTCGATCTCGAAGGTGCCGCAGGGCAGCAGCCCTTGCCCGAGCCACCCGATCGACAGGTCGAGCACGTCGCCGTGCTCGGGATACCAGCCACCCTTCCAGCGGTGCAGCTTGTCCTCGAAGGTCGCCTCGATCTCGTCAGACTTGCCGTGGTCGAAGTCCGTATAGATGACCGAGATGGCGTCCGCGCCGATGTCAGCACCCTGATAGGTCAATATCCACTTGGCCTGCGGCACCATCATCGCAGGTTGCTCCGCTTCCATGGCGGCAGGTCGCGATCGAGCACCACCTCGTCGGGGATGATCGGCACGCGCAGCCGGATGCCCGAGGCGAGGAAGGGCCGTATCGGCACGGTGGGGTTCGCTGCGATGATAGGCTCATAAAGGTGCGGGTCGCCATAATAGCGCCACGCGATCAGGTCCCAGCGGTCGCCCTCGGCGGTCAGGTGCTCGACATATTCGGTCATTGCCGCACCACCGAGGAAGACGAGACCGAGGACGGATCGCCGGACGGCGAGGCGGATGCGCCGCCGCGCTGGGTGTTGGAGCCGGCCCCGCTGGCGCGGGCGGCATTGTTCACCACCGAGATGATCGCGCCGAGCAGGCCGCCCAGCCCCGCATACTCGAGCAGCGTCACGCGCGCGGTGATGGCGACCAGCGCGCCGGAGCCGGTGGTTTGCCTCGTCGTCGATTTGATGGATTTGACGACGAACATGCCGACATAGTGGCCCGAACCATAGACCAGCGGCAGCGCGGTGTGCATGGACCCGGCGATGCGCAGCTTCGCCAGCTCGGCCTCGGGGTTGCAGTAGGAGACATGGAAGAGCAGGTCGATGGTGACCTCTTGCAGATCGTCACCGATCCATTGCAGGCGCGGCTTGCCCTCGATCACGGCGTGCTCGGCATAGTCGTAGCCGATCTTGTTGCTGACGCCCTCGAAATAGGTGATGAGCCGGAAGCTGATCGGCCCGAGCACGGCGAACATGGCTGGCCTCCTAGTAGTTGCGGCGCTGGATGCGCGCCAGTTCGTCTTGAATGACCTGCACCAGCTCGTGGCTCATGGAGCGCAGCAGGTCCTGCATCTGCTCGCGTGAGGCGAAGTTGTCGCCGCCCCCGCCGCCGCCCTGCATGGTGACGGTCGGACTGAAATTGACCTCGACGCGCACCGCCTCCGCACCGCCGCGCGCGCCGGCCGGGCTGGCAGCCCCGTCACCGCCAGCCGGCACCACGCCGACCTGCGGCACGGCGATTGAGATAGAGGGGGCGGTGATCTGGCCGGCCGCCTCGACGGCGGGCATCTGCGCGGCGGCGGCCGGCACCGTGAGCGACGCGCCCGCCAGCACGGCCGCCATGCCTGCGGTCAGGCGCTGCACGGCCTCGACGGCCGGGCCGGGCCGGATCGCGCCGGCCAGCGTCTCGGCGAAGCGGACGCGGTGCAGGTCGGAGAGCGGGCCGATCTTCGCGGGAGAGTGCGGCAGGTGGTCGCGCATGGTCTGCACGGTGTCACGCACCGCCTCGACGGCGACCGCCGCCCCGGCGCGGATGCCGGCCGCCAGCGTCGCCATCATCGCCACGCCTTCGGAGAAGAATGTGACACCGGCCACGATGGCGCGGGCGCTGCGCACCGCGTCCTCGGCAGCCGCCGGTATGCCGCCCGCCTGGGCGATGGCATGGGCGGCCGCTTCGGAGACCGCATTGACGCCCGCCTGCGCGGCCGAAAGGTCGAGGCCGGCCACGCCTTCCAGCGCCACCGCCAGCTCGCGGGCTGCCGCCGTCGCCCGCTCGATCGAGGCGGGATCGCGCGCGGCCAGATCGACGGCATCGGCGCTGGAGAAGATGGAGGTGACGCGGTTCCATGCCGCGCCGGCCATGTCGGCGGCGTCGGAGATGAAGCCGACCAGCGTCTCGCCAATACCGCCGAACGACGCCCGGATCGCCTCAAGCGGCGACCACTCGAACAGCGCCCGCAGCCGGCCCCACACCGCGTCGATCGCGGTGAAGGCCAGCTCGAAGGGCGCGGCCATCGCCTGCGTGACGGCCGACCAGTCGATCTCCGGCATGGCGGGAACGATCGCCGCCCAGTCGACGGCCGGGATCAGGCTCGACCAGTCGAAAGCGGCGACACCGGAGAGCAGCTCCGACCACGAGAAGCCGGGGATGAAATCGAGCCACCGAAGCGGCGAGACCCAGCTCACCCAGTCGAGCGCCGTGAGCACGTCGCCCCACGAAAGCGAGCCGATCCATGCTCCCCAGTCGAGGTTCGTGACATAGCCGGCCCAGTCGAGCGCACCCTCGATCACGCCGGCCCACGAGAAGCCGGGGATGAAATCCAGCCACCGGATCGGCAGCAGCCAGCTTGCCCAGTCCAGCACGGTCAGCACCGTGCCCCAGTCGAGCGTCGGGATCAGGCTCGACCAATCGAAGCTGCCGTCGAACACGGAGCCGATGGTTTGCCACCAGCCGGAAAGCCAGTTTGAGAAGCCCTCAAAGGCCGTTTGAACGTCACCCCAGAGCGAGACGAAGAAGGCGGAAATCGGCTCCCAGTATTGCCAGATGAGATAGGCGGCCGCCGCGACCGCCACCGCGATCAGCACGATCGGGTTGGCGAGCAGCGCCAGCCCGAAGGCCCGCGCCGCCACGGCCGCCGCCCGCAGCCCGGCCGCGACGCGCCCTGCCATCGCCGCGCCAAGCGACACCACACCCGACAGAAAGGGGGCGATCGAGCTGGCGGCCGCGAAAGCCAGTCGATAGGCAAAGCCGAGAACTGCACCGGAAGCGGCCAATATCCTCGGCGCGAGCCACACGAAGGCCATCCCGATCTTGGACAGCGCCACCAGTCCGGCCCCGGCCATTGTGGCGAAGCCGCCGATCAGGGTCAGGATCGGCGCGACGATGGCGAGCGAGAAGGCGGCGATGGCCGCCAGCGACATGACGATCTTGGCCAGCCCCGGATTGGCCTGCACCCATTCGCCGAAGCCCGACATCACCTCGGCCAGCCACAGCGTGATCTCGGTCAGGTGCGGCAGCAGCATGTCGCCGAGCACGATGTTGAGCGTCTCGATCGCGCCGGCGAACTCCTCCTGCGCGCCGCGATAATTGTCGCTCATGTCGGCTGCCACCTGCGCGGCGCGCCCGGCCGAGCCGGAGAGCCGGTCGACGTAATCGGAGATGGCGATGCCCTGATTGAGCAGCTCGGCCGCGCCGGCCGCCGCCTCGCGGCCGAACACGGTGCCGATGACGGCAAGCTGCTCCTGCGTGCCTAGCGTCTCGATCGCCGCGCTCACCTCGCCGAGCAGGGTGACCATGTTGCGCATGTTGCCCTGCTCGTCGGCGATCGAGATGCCGAGCGCCTCCAGCACCTTCGACGCCTCGCCCGCCGGCGAGGCCAGCCTTTGCAGCATGGAGCGCAGCGTGGTGCCGGCCTGACTGGACTGGATGCCGGCATTGCCGAGCAGGCCCGCCATGGCCGCCGCCTCTTCGAGGCTCATGCCGGCCGCGCGTGCCACCGGCGCGATATACTTCATGGTGTCGCCGAGCATGGGGATGTCGGTATTGGCGGTGGTGAAGGTCGCCACCATCACGTCCGCCACCCGCGTCATCTCCGAGGCTTCGAGGCCGAAGCCCGACAGGATGTTGGAGGCGATGTCGGCGGCCAGCCCCAGTTCCACCGCGCCGGCGCGGGCAAGATCGAGCATGGCCGGCATGGCGGCCATCTGCTCCTGCGCGGAAAAGCCGGCCTTGGCGAGGAAGCCCATACCCTCGGCGGCCTGACTGGCCGAAAAGGTGGTGGCCGCGCCCAGCTCCAGCGCCTGCGCCCGGAGCTGGTCGAACTCCTCGCCGGTGATGCCGGCCGTCACCGCGCGCACCAGCGCCATCGCCTCCTGAAACTCGGCGGCGACCTCGACCGGGCCGCGGATCGCCCGCATCATCGCGCCGGCCGCGCCCTCGGTCAGCGCGCCCGCGACCGACATGCGCGATCCCCACTCGATCATGCCCCGGCCGCGCTCGGCCATCTCGTCGAAATTGGACAGGGCGCGCGCCATCTCGCGGGCCGGCCCGGTCAGTTGATCGACCGCCCTGACGATGACCGCGAGGTTGAAAATACTGTCCATTGCGCGCTAGGGTCCGATGGTTACAAGTAAAGACGGGAGGGCATCGTGGGATTTGTCGCTTTTTTCCTCGTTCTGTTCGGGGCCGGAGCCGCTCTCGGCCTCCTCTATGTTCTGATCCGCGCGATCATCATGGCGTCGCGCGGATCGGTCTGGTTTGCGAAAGAGCTGAAGCGCACCAACAGCGAGGCTTGGGCGCGAGCGAAGGCCGAGCACGAAGCTAAGAAGCGCGCTCGCGCGCAGCCTTGATCGCCTCGTTGACTTCCCTTGCGTGCTCGGCGGCCTCTTCCAGCCAGTCGGTCAGGTCGGCGATCTCCATCCCGTCGATCTCGGCCGCCGACCATCCCGTCACCGTCACGAGCTGGAAAGCATCCCTTGGGGTAGGGACTTTCCCGGCAGCGCACCCATGATCGCCCCCACCTCGTCCATGTCCATCTCGTCGAGGTCTTCCGGCACCAGCGGCTTGCCGTCGATCTCGGTGAGCTGGGCGGCCAGCGCCATCGCATAGCCGATCGGGTCCTGCGCCGGGTTCACATGGCGCGCGGCGATCCGCATGTCCTTGCCCTTGCCCTTGCGCACCACGGCGACCTTGCCCGAGGGCAGCGTCACGGTCTTCGCGCCGGGAACCGCCCCGGCCTCCTGCGCCTCGGGCGCGTTCTGGGTCTTGTCGGTCATAGCCTGTCTCCTGTTGCGGCCTGATGCTGGATGACGGCGGCGGGCGCGGTCAGGCCACCCGTCGCCCGCCGCCGTCACCGTCACGCCCCGATATTGAGGCGATAGGTGGTGAGCACGTCTTCGCCCGCGACCTTGTAGATGTTGTTGAGCACGTCGAACTCGAAGATGTGGTTCCCGTCGATCTCCATCTTGGCGTAATAGACCGACAGGTTGCTCTCCGGCGTGCCGCGCTCATGCTGCTTGTAGGAGCCGAGCGGGAAGTCGTTGTGGGCGGCGGTCAGCAGCACCACCACCGGCACCTCGGCGACGCGACCCTGCCCGGTATAGGTCTCCAGCGAGGAACGCGCCTGAAGCTGCACCGTCTTGAACGGATTGGCCGCCTTGCGCAGCACCTCGGGGTAGAAGGACGCCCACTTCACCTTGCAGGTCATCTTCTCGACGCCCGAAAAGAACTCGGCGGTGCCGACCATGCCGAGCGCCTTGTGCTCGGTCATCTTGTGCTTGACCTGCGGCAGCTCCAGCTCCTCGGCGCGGCCGAGCAGCGAGAAGCCGTCGATATAGATGTTGGCGTTGGTGACGTGGTTGATCGCGATCTTGTCCGTCATGGTTCACGCGCCTCCTTAGCTCGCGCTCGTGCCGAGCTGGCGCAGCAGCTCGATGTTGATGAAGCTCTCGAAGGTGATGCGCTCGGCCGGCGTCGGCGGCATGAACTCGATGTCGAAGGTGACATGCCCGAGGGCAAGCTCGGTCGCCTCATTCTTGGCCGGATCGTAGATGCACTCGCCGTCGATCAGCGCGCCCCTTCCGATCAGCGTGCGGATGAAGGCGTTGACGCTCTCGCGGATGTCGTCGATCAACGCCTGATTGAGCGGGCGGTCGATGAACTGGAGCATGGAGTATTCGATGCTCTCGTGGAGAACGTCCGCCACCCGGCGCACGTTGATGAAGTTCTTCGGGTGCGTGACGGACGGCCATGCCGCCGAGCGGTTGCCCCACGTCCGCAGGCCGGTGCCGAACGAATTGAACAGCGTCACGATGCCGTTCTCGTTGAGCAGGTTCACCTCGGTGGTCGGATCGTTGATCATCGCCGAGAGCTTGCGCTCAACGCCGGTGATGCCCTTGATCTCGTTGTTCGAGGGCGACCACCAGTAGCCCCGGTCGTTGTCGACGGCGCAGATGACGCCGGCCAACCGCTGGCTGAACGGCTCCAGCCGTTCGGTGTCGGTGTCGATGTCGTAGACCTTGAGGTGCGGATAGCACAGCACCATCCGTTCCGACGAATAGTTGAAGTTGATGTCGCCGTTCGGCCCCCGGCCGGTGATGGCCTGCTGGAAGGTGGTGCCGATCGGCGCGTCGACCAGAGCGATGGCGCGCAGCTTGGACGCCATGACGTTCAGCTCGGAGGCCACCCCGTTGAGCGTGCCGTAGACCGGGGCGATCAGGATTTTGGCGAAGAAGCCCAGATCGTTGTAGGTGTCCTGTAGCGCCTGAAGGCCGGTGCGGTTGCCCGCGCCGTCCACCGTGCCGATGATGTCGGACGGCATAACCTTGGTCGGGTCGGCATAGCTGTAGGCGACCTTGACCTCGGCGGCCGCAGCGATGTCGCCGCCCGCAACGCGGGTGATGACGCCGCCCGCCGGATCAAGCAGGTAGTCGTCGGTCAGGTCGTAGGTGATCGCGCCGGCCGCGTTCTTGACGGTCAGGCCCACGATGCCGCGATGAT
The DNA here is from genome assembly GCF_046335115.1 of Paracoccus sp. P2. NCBI lineage: Bacteria > Pseudomonadati > Pseudomonadota > Alphaproteobacteria > Rhodobacterales > Paracoccaceae > Paracoccus > Paracoccus sp. P2. The sequence continues at coordinate 22,616 of NZ_JBGOSN010000029.1, forward strand.
CCAGCTCAATCTTGTCGTTGGCCCCGAAAGTCTTGGAGATTTCCGCCTGGGCGCTGGTGTGCTCCTCGGGGTCGAAGACGTTGACGACGATGGCGATGCCGCGTCCCTGATCGAAGATGGCGTCGAGCGCCTGCGGGATGGTGTAGCCCTCGATCTGCGGCCCGAAATACTGGGCGGCGTCACGGTCGGACAGGACGAGCACCGGCTCGTTGACGGTCGCCAGCGTGCCGTCGACGGCGAAGATCGGCGCGGTGCCGATCAGCCCGACCACGGCGGTCTTGACGCCCCGGATCGGGCGCGGCCCCTTGTCGATCTCGATCGTCTCGACGCCATGAAGGAAGTTCGCGGCCATTACTTGGTCTCCTTTTCCGCAGCCTTGCGGGCAGCAGGCTCGGCCTGCGCCTTCGGCGTGTCGGTCGTGGTGGTGGCAGCCCCGGCCGGCTGGGCGGCGGGCTTGGTGATTGGGGTGAGCCGCTTCTGGGCGACGAGGCTCTTCACCCATTCGTTGGCGGCGGGCAGATCGACCTCCGCCCCGTTGAACAGGATCACGTCCGTGCCGTCGCCGAGCGTGGCGGCCGACATGGGACCGTTGTAAATGTAGCGTGCCATCGGCTTGAAAACCTCCATGATGCCGGGTCAGTCGTCGGCCGGCGGCGTGCCGCCACCGGGTTCGTCTTCAGGGTTGCCGCCCTCGTCGGGATCGGCCGGCGGTGCCTGTGTGGTGCCGTAGTCGTCGGTCGTGTTGACGCGCTTGAGCAGCGGCAGGTCCTCTTCCTCGGCGCACTCGACCGCCGGGATGGTGTGCGCCATCGTCAGCACGTAGGTCCAAACGCCCTGCTTCTGGTCGAGGAACTCCTCGCGCACCGGCATCAGCTTGCCGGCCCCGCTGGTGCGCCAGCCGGTGAGCACGAGCCGCACCGCGTCGAGTACGTCATAGGCCCCGGCATGGTCGCGCAGGTTGCGCATGAGCAGCGTGATGTCCCACTCGATCCGCCGCTCCTGCACCACGAGGTCGATGGTCTTGGGCGCGGAATAGGTGGCGCGGCCGAAGGCGACGAGCACCACGCCCTTGGGATGGTGCATGGTGTAAGTGTCCGGCTTATCGGGGAACGCCTCGACCTTCACCCCGGTCAGGCGACCGGCGAGGCGCTCGACGATGGCCTTTTCGATCTCGCCGATCATTGCCGCACCGCCATTGCCAGATGGTCGGTCAGGATTTCGCCGATCATGCGCCGGTCTGCGTCGCTGACCCCGAGATAGGGCCGCGCCGGAATGGTGACCTTGCGCCCGCGCCCGGCCTTGCCGCCGAGCTGGTGGACGCGCGCATAGACGCGATTGGTGCCGACCTCGGCCTTGAGGCGCGAGGCGGCATAGGTGAGCGAGGCGTAGAGGTGGCCGCGATCGCGCAGCTTGGGCGCGCCGGCCCCGCGCCGGAGCACCGTGGCGGCAGAGTGCGCCGGCCACGCGCGGCCGTCCGGGCCGGCCTCGGCCTCGAACCGCTGCTGGGTGGTCGCCAGCAGCGCCGAGCCGATCTCCTCGAACACCGGCTGGAGATTGTGCGTCCGCTCGATCAGGCGGGTGAGCGCTTCGCGGAAGCCGTCATCCTCGATCGTGATGGAAACCTTGACGCCGGCCATCAGTACCCCCGGAGCCGGTCGCGGCTGAAGGTGCGGGCCGGACCTTCCCGCATGGCGGGACCGCCGGCCGGCGTGACTGTCTGGTCGGCCGGCGTCAGGCCGAGATTGATGTCGCCGGCCGCCACCCCGCGCAGGAACTTCACGGCGTCCTCGTACCGCTTGCGCTGATCCTCCATCACGTCGATCTGTCGCAAGGTCAGCAGCCGGTACATGGCGATGTTGCAGGCGATGACGCGCAGACTGCGCGGCGGGTTCGGGAGGGGCAGCCGATACCGCCCCTCCAGATAGCCGTCGATCTCGTCCGAAGCGTCCTCAAGGGCGCGGGCGAGCGCATCGGTCCTGATGGTCTCGACATCAGGGTCCGTCACTTCCTTGAGCTGCTGCTCGGAGAAGCGCGCGATCATGTCCGCAGAGGTCGCGTAGGACGCCATCGGTCAGCCCGCAGCCTTTCCGCCCTTGCCGGCAGGCGCGGGCTTCTCGTCAGGCACATCCACCTCGACCTCCTGCACGACGAGCTGGTCGTCAGCTTTGAGCTGGGCGATCTGCTCGGCCGTGAAGGCGTCGGCCAGATGATCGACCGGAGCGGCGGGGTGGTCGATGCCGGCGCGGCGGCGGCCGGCGCGCTTGGCGGTGATGCGCAGGACCTGGACCTTCGCCATAGCTCAAGCCCTCCCTACGCCAGCCACGAGGACACGAGCAGCTCGGCCGTGCCCTTGTAGACGTTGGTGGCCCCGGCCGCGTCGCGCTCGGCGTTGAGGATTTCGAGCGCGGCACCTTCGAGCGAGGGCGGCACGACGAGCAGCTTGGGCGTCAGGCCCAGCGGACGGCCGTAATCGCCCTTCATGCCCATGAGCGCCTCGCGGGCGGCCTTGTAGGCGGCCTTGTCGAGGGTCTGCCGGCTGCCATAGGCGAACTGCCAGAAACCGAAACCCACGTTCGAGCGGCCGTCGACGCCGTAGACGTATTCCTTGCGGTTGAACACATTGTCGTCGGTCGGCGCATCTTGCCGGATCAGGTCGTAGTCCTTGCGGACCTGATAGATGATCGGCTTGAGCGTGCGGCTGTCGTCGATCAGGAACCACGGCGTGCCGGAGCCGCCGCCGGTATTGGAGACCGAGGCTACCTTGCCGTCCTCGTCGAGAACCGGGTGGTCGGCGTCGAAGAAATTCTGGCCGTCATAGCAGTTGGTCGAGAAGCCATCCTTGAGCAGGCCGAACACCATCTGGTTCGGATGCGCGGCAACCGAGCGGCCCATCTCCTCGAACAGCGGCGCATAGACGCCATACTGATCGTCTTCGAGGTCCTCGCGCGGAACGGCGATGGTGCCTTCCCACGTCTTGTTCTTGATCGCGTAGTCGTGGAGCTGGATGTTGTTGACGACGCGATCGCCCACCCACTCGCGCAGGTTCGGCAGCTTGCCGAGCCAGCCGTACTTCTCCTCGCGCGTGGTCGAGGGGATGCGGGTGGCAAGGCGCTGCCATTGCGGTTCAGCCTGCCCCAGACCCCGGCTGAAGGAGGTCTTGAAGCCGGTATAGAGGCGGCCGAGATTGGCTTGGTTGATGATCATGAAAAGGCTCTCCTGTTAGCCGAGCTGGACCCAGACGCCGAGGTCATCGACATCGACGATGCGCCCGGCCTTCGACCGCGCGGCCGAACCGTCCGTCTTGGCGACGGTCTGATCGTCGACGATCCATGCGTCCGCGCCGATGTCGGCGCGGGTGATGAGGTCGGCCGACGCCGAGTTGTCGAAGCGGAAGACGCCGGCGCGCACCGGCACGTCGATGTCGCCGTTGCCGCCGTTGCGGTTGTCGGCGTGCGCCTCGGCGCGGCCAACAGCGATCAAGCCGGTGGCGGCCTTGCCCGGCTCGGCGAGGCCGGCGGCGAGCACGACGATCGAGCCCGCGAAAATCTGCGTGCTGGCCTTGACCGGGAAGCTGAACTCCTTGCCGGAGCGTTCCGGCGTCTGGCGATCCTTGGTGAGCGCGGCCATTTACTGGGCCTCCTTCTGGCGGGTCTTCTTGAACTCCTCGGGGTCAAGGCCCATCGCCGCGCACATGGCGAGGTCCTCGGCGTCGAGCGGGCTGTCGGCCTTGGGCTTGCCGCCCGGCTGCGGGCCGGCGGTGATGATGACCGGCTGGCCTTCGAGGAACTTGGCGAAGCCCTCGGGGTCCTTGGCGTGATAGGCCACGGCCCAGTCGCGGTTGGCGGGCGGCACCTTGCCGTCCTTGATGGCCTGATCGACCACCGCGCCGGTCTTGTCCGCCATCAGCTCGCGGACCTGCGCCTGCAAGCTGGTGACCAGCTCGGCGGGCACGAACTTCTCCGGGTCCGGCGCGGCGGGCGCGGCCGCCTTCGTGATCGCCGCCTGCACGGCCGTCACCACGGCGTCGGGGGCGTCGTCTTCCTTCGCCCCCGCAGCCTTCGCCATCGTCGCGATCGCGGCGGCCGAGGCGCTGGCGCTGGCGGCCAGCGAGGTTACGCCCGACACCACGGCGGCGCGGTCGCTATTGGCTGGAAGGCCGAGGGCGGCCGCCAGCTCTGCAAGAAGCTCTTCCATGTCTTCTCCTTCGGATTGGAGCTTGCTTTCCTGACTGGCGAGCGCCGCCAGATGCAGGTTCGGATTGTTGGTGAGACCGGCGCGCAGGATTTTGAGGACCTCGCCGGACTTGGTGTGGAGGAAGACCGGCGAGAGGTAGCGGTATTCCTTCGCCGCAACGGCGGCCGCACCCTTTTCAGTCCACTCGATCCGCGCCCAGATGCCGTCTTCGCGGGCCTCCAGCGCTTTCACCCAGCCGGCGGCCGGAGCGGTGCCGCCCACGCCCTTTACAGCGGCAAGGTCGGTCTGGTGGTCGTAGTCGACGACAGGATCGAGGCCGGCGCGCGTCGTCGCCGACAGCACCGCCTCCGCATCCTTGAGCACATAGGGGCCGCGACCGTCCCGACCCTCGAAGCGGCCGGCCGGCAGCAGATGCACCCATTCCGGGGCCTGTCCGGTTCCGGCGAGCACTACCGTGTGCGATGCCACAAGCGTGTTCATGTTTGCGTCTTGCCCGTCTCTCTCGAAATGAGCGGCTTGATTGCCGGCTCGTTTCGGGCAAGTTTTATGGGCGGCCGCGCGCCGTCCCACCCGGACAGCTGTCCGGTCCTGTTTTCATCCTGAATGGTCAGATGCCCGATGAGGCGGCGGAAGCGCCGCGAGGATCGCCGCTGACCCCCCTCAAACGCATTTGAGGCGCGTTTGAGAACTTTGGATGATGTCGGGGTGCGGAAATGGCGCAACGCCCGCTGGCGGGCTTCTGTGTGGCGTGGCGGGCGGTTCAGGAAAAGCCGGCCGATTAGACGCGGTTGTCGTCTTCCAGCCACAACGCGAAGGCGGCCGGGATGCTGTCGACGCAACGGTTCCACCCCTCGACCTGATCCGGCGTCATCTCCGCGCTCTCCGCTTCGTGCGGCGCGATGGTCCATTGCTCGGCGAGCCATGCCGCGAACGCCTCGATCTCGCCGTCGATCATCCCGGCAAGGCGGCGGGACAGGTCCTCGGCCCTGCCGCTCACGGCTCAACCCTGCGCAGGCTGGTGACGATGATCCGACCCTCGGCGCTGGTCTCCACCTCCATGACGTGCGGCTCGCCGTTGAGCACGACATGGCGCACGTTCCCCTGCTGTGTGACGCGGCCGGCGTCGATCATGGCCTGCACCCGCTGCCAGTCGGCCGGGCCAGGCAGCGTGCCCTCCGAAACCTGCCGCTGCACGGTCGCGGGCGGCAGCGTCACTGTCGGGAAACGGCCGCCCAGCTTGAGACCGCCGGTGGCCACCGGCCAGCCCGCGCCCTGACCGGGCGAGCGCAGGTAGCTGCCGAAGGGCTGGCCGCGCATCAGGGCGGCGATCGTCTCGCGCGCCAGATCGTCGTGCGCGCCGTCGAGCTTGCTGACCGCGACATCGCGCATGTGCCCCAAATTGGCGCGGCCGACATTGTAGTCGAAGCCGGGGTCGATGCCGCGCGGGACCTCCCGCACCTCGCCGGTGCGCCTGTTCGTCCACATGCGCGAGGTCACGTCCGGCGGCTCGCTGGGGCGCAGCCCCATGCGGACAAGGTCGGCGTCGGAGAGCTGCTGGATGGTGCAGCGGCAGTTCCAGCCGTTGGGCGGGAAATGGGTGTCCCACCACGGATCATCCCAGCGCAGCACTGTGTTGTGCCACTGGCGATGCTGCTGGCGGGTGCGCTCGTCGAGCACGGCGACATAGCGCAGCCACGGCCGCCGGGCGGCGACGGCCTCGACCTGTTGCCACCGCCCGGCCGCGTAGGACATGCGCAGGTTCGTGTCGTAGATCGTCTGGAGCCGCCGGGGCGAGCCGAGCTGCACCTCGCGCTCCTCGCCGGTCAGCGGGTCGACCATGACATCGCGACCCCACCAACCCTTCTCCTGCAAGATCGGGGTGAGGTCCCTCTCGAACTGGCGCAGCGTGGTGCCCTCGGCGATGGCGCGGTCCATCGCCTCGCGGATGTCCATCAACAGGTCGAGCGTCGCCACCTTCGCGACGGTGAAGTCCCGCGAGTGCTCCTCGCGCTCCATGTCCCGCCAGTCGAAAGTGACACGGTAGCCCTTGCGCCGGAAGGCGTCGATCGCCTCCTGCGGGGCGAGCGGCTCAATCTCGATCCCGGCCAAGCGGCACCCCCAGCCGGCCGGCAAGGCGCGCGGAGAAGCCCGCGCGCACGAGCATGTCTTCCAGCGCCGCCGTGTCCATCTTGGCGATCAGCTCGGCCAGCCGGTCGCGGGCCTCCTCAAGCGTGGCGGCATCGCCGAGCAGCTCGCGCAGCGGGGCGACCATGGGTTCGAGCACCGCCTCCCATTCGTCGCCGGCCTCGGCCGCCAGCTCGTCGATCGCGTCGGCGGCATGAGCGGCGCAGACATGGCGGCCAGCGTGCAGGGCCGGCGGCGGGGCCTGCGGCTCGACCGCCGGAGCGCCGCCGGTCGGGCCTAGCAGCTCGGCGTCCTTCTCCGGCTCGGGCAGGCCGAGCTTGTCGCGCACCACGCTCTGCTCGACCTTCATGCCGCGATCGACGAGCACCGCCACCGCGTCGGCGTATTGCTTCATGTCGATGTTGGAGGGCAGGCCGATGACGATGCGGGGATAGCGTTCCTGCGGCCCCCTGTTCAGCATCACCAGCGGGCGCACGAGGTCGCGGTTGATCGTGGCGGCGAGCTGGCCGGCGTCCGAGCGCATGATGTCGCGGCGCACGTCCTCGTGGACCTTGGCGGCCGCCAGCGAGCCGGACTGCACCTCGGTGGTGAGCGTCTGCCCCAGCACCGCCTTCGACACCTGCCTGTCGAGCCAGTTGGCGAGCTTCTCGTAGATGTCGGCCCCGCCGCCGCCCTGCTTGGTCGCCTCGACGAACTCGATCAGCATGGATTGCGGGATGATGGCGGCCGCATCAGATCCGATATTGGCCACCGCGCGGAGCAGCACCTCCTTGTCGGCCTCGGTCGCGCCGGTGTGATATTTGCCGACGCGCAGCGGCTGGCCGTGGACCTCGATATAGGTCACCCAGTCCTTGAGGTCGTAGTTCTTGAACAGGTAGGACCATGCCGCCGCCCGCGCGAGACCGCCCCGGATCGGGATGCCCGACTTCGCCTTCGTCACATGGATGATGTATTTGAAGGGGTGCAGGTCTTCCGGCTCGCCAGCGCCGCGCAGCCGGATCGTCTCGCCGTCCTCGCGGTCGAACTCGAACCACCGCTGATCGCGGCGCTTGAGCTGGGCGGGCCACCATTGCCGGGCCGAGGTCTCCCAGATGATCTCGGTCACCGAGAAGCCCTTGCCGATGGCGTCGAGGATGTCGAAGATTTCGTCTTCCAGCTCCTCGCGCCGCAGCCACTCGCGGACAAGGTCGGCGTTCTCGACATCGCGCTTCTCGTCGGAGGCGCTCTCCACCGTGATTTCGAGCTGGGCGACGGCGCGCTTACGGGTGCCCATCACGGACAGGTAATGGAGGTCCTTCTCCTCCATCTCCTCGGCCAGCTCCAGATAGGCGATGGCGTCGCCCTGCTCGGCGTCGCGCAGCAGGCCGGCGAGCCGGGCCGGCGTCAAGCCCTGCGCCGGATGCCCGCCGACGATCTGCCGGACGGTCGAGAGCGACGGCCGGGCCTGCTCCTCGCGCAGCCTGTCGAGCTTCACCGGGCGTCCGAACTGGTCGAGCAATTGCGCCATCACCATGCCCCCCTGCGGCCGAAGCGCGGGCCGGCGCGCTCGTGCCGATCATCATCGTCATGGACCTCCGAGAGCCGCTCCGGCTTCGGAGCCGGCCGGTAGCCGTAGTCGATCGCGCCGCCGGCCGCGCCGGCCAGCCCCATGAAGGCCGCCCACGTCCGGTCGGCATGACCCGCGCTGTCCCGGTCAGCGACGAGGCGCGGGTGCCCGGTCGGACCGACCGTCTTTTTGAGCTTGTGCAGATCGGCCCGCAGCGCCGGGTCGCCTTCAGGGATGCGCACGCGGCGATCCTCGAACAGCTGCTTGGCGTTGGTCGCCATGTCGAGCTGGCGGGCCGGCGTCATCAGGACGCCCTCGACACGCAGCTCGCCGTATCGCCGCTGCGCGTCTTCCACCGGCTTCTCGCCCATGCCGGTCTGATCCATGACCAGCCGCACCGGGTTGTAGCGGGCCATCAGCTGATGCAGCCGGTCTTCCTGCTCGGAGAAACTCGCGCCCTTGAGCGTCACGATCTCGCGCGTCCAGAAGGTGTCACCGAGCTGCTCCCAGACCCACGCGACCCACAGGTCGTTGCGCCGGGCGATGTCGTTGCCGATGAAGCACGGCCCGCCCTGATAGCCGGCCGGGTCGCCGGCCTCCTCGCTCTCAACGGCAAGGATCAGATCGTAGGTGAGCCACGCGCTGGCCTCGTCGAGCCATTTCAGTTCGTATTCCTGCGCCCACGCATCCTCGTCGGCGATGCCGGCCCGCAGCTCGTCGATGTCGCGCGGCAGGCCATCGGCCACCGCCTTGTAGATGTCGACTTCGTGGCGCGACCACACATTGCCGTCCTCGGCCGTCATCAGCTCGAAGAACTTGTTGCCCTTGCCGTTCGGCGTCGAGACCACGCGGATGTTGTGGCCGGCCGAGATGACGGGAAAGAGCGCCTTCCAGATCGCCCGGCTGTCATGATGGAAGGCGAACTCGTCGAGGAAGACCGAGGCCGAAAAACCGCGCGCCGTGTCGGGGTTGGCGGGCAGCGCGGTGATGCGCGAGCCACCGGGCAATGTCACCTCAAGCGCCTTGTAGCGCGCGTCGCCCGCGCCCTCGACCTCGTATTCCAGCTCGGTGAAGCCGAGCTGATAGGCTTTGGCATGGACCTTGACGCCCTCGTCCATCGCCTCCTTCGCCTGCCGCTCGCCACGCGACAGGATGACCCAGCGCCGGCGCTCGCCGCGCGTGAACGCCTCAAAGCAATCGTCGACGATCTCCAAGGTGGTGGTGAAGGTCTTGCCGGTCTGGCGGGCGAACATGCCGATCTTGAAGCGGGACCTGTCGAGGAACCACCGGCGCTGGAAACCGTAGAGCGGAACCGCCGGCCCACTCATGAGAAAATCCCGTAGATGTCCTCGCGGATGCGCCGCAGGACTTCCTGCCGATCCGCCGGCGAGCTGGCCTCGCTGGCAAGCGTTACCTCGGCCTCGGCCAGCTTGCGGTCCACCTTCTGGGCGAACTCGCGCTTAAGCAGCGCCTCACGGTCGACCTCCTGCTTGCTGGCCTGGGCGAGCTTCTGCATCGCCGTGGCGATCTGCATGGCCTCCTTCGGCTCAAGCTCGACTTGCCGGCCGTCCTCGGAGAACATGAGCTTGCTGATCAGGCCGTGCATCAGCTCGATATTGAGCTTCGCCGTCCGGCTCTCCGGGGCCTCGCCGTAGCGCTTCACCAGAGCCTCGGCGATGGCGCGGGACCGGCGCAGCTCCGCGCCGATGGCGTCGAGCTGCTTGACGTGGCGGCCGAGCGCCGAGCGGGACACGCTGACATCCAGCTCGCGCAGCTTGTCGAGGATTTCGTCGATGGTGCGCCCGCGCTCGCGCAGGTCGGAAATCACCTCGCGGACCTCGGGCGGCAGCCGGCGGATGGAAGATTGACGCCCCATGCCGGTCACCCGTTCCGGCGCGGCCGCGTCACGCCGTCCACTTCGATGTCGCCGGAAACCACATATCCGCCGCGCTCGGTCAGCTTCACCACGAGGACCGTATCGTCCAGCCAGTCGAAGGCGACGAGGTGGCGCTCGCGCAGCCATTCAAGGTCATCGTGAAGCGCGTCGCGCGTCAGGCCGCGATTGGGAACGAAATGGCGACGGCAGACATCATAGACGATGCCCTCGCTGGCCTCGCCGCCGACCTCGTTGAGGAGCTGGAGGATGAAGAGCCGTCGATGATCGGTTACAAAGTCCTTGAAGCTCATTTTCCGGCCTTCAGTAGATAGTCCTCGATCCGCGCGAGCGAGATGCCGACCGCCTTGAGCTGCTGGGTCTGGGCCTTGCTGTCACCGGCCAGCGCCGCGACTGCCTCCTTCAGCGTCGAGAAGTCCTTCTGGTCGGGCAGGTGCTTGATGTCGCGGTCGAGCAGATCGGTGCGGCGTTCGAGATTGGTGATGCGGGTCGCCTGCACGGTCAGGTCCTCTTTCGATGCAAGGTCCTTCTTGAAGGTGCGCAGCAGCCACCCGGCGATCGGGATGATGATGACGTTGAGCAGCGGCAGGTAGGGGAGGATAAGATCGACCCTCATGCTGGCACCCCGGATCAGAAGCCGCGCGCGTCGAGGGCGATTGCCGCCACCATCAGGGCGATGCCGGCAATCGCCAGCACCCACTGGACGATACTGAAGCGCCGGCGCTCGCGGCGGGCGGCGTCCAGCCGATCGTCATCATCGGAATAGTCGAGCGGGCGCTGGGCCATGTCATCTCCTTTCGTCATCGCCCGGTGGGCGCGGTATTGGCGCAGGCGCGGGCCTGCGCCCGCATTACGGAAAAATCGGCCAGCATCTCCTCGACGGCGCTGCCTGATGGCAGGTGCTCCAGCTCGTCGGCGGCGCGATCGAGGAAGTCCTGCGGATAGGTGGCGACCGGCGCGCAGGCGACGCTAGAAGGTCCCGTCGCGCAGCCGGCCAGCAAGCTCGTCACGGCTACGAGGGCGATCAGCCCCGGCTTCGAGCATCCGTGCATTGGCATTCTCCCTTTCCTCGGCCTTGGCCTGCGCGCGCCAGTCGCTGATCGCGTCCTGCACGATCCGGGCGACAAGGCCGATCAGGAACGCAAGGACGCTCTCCAGCATGGTCAGACCTCGCCGATCACGCGCATGAGCTTGGCGCGCACGATCGCCTCGACATCGGCGGGCGACAGGCCGAAGCGGGCGACGGCATCGGGCGCGCCCTTGGTCATCACCCAGTTCACGGCTTCGGCGATGACGGGCGATTTGAGGTCGAAGGTGACCTCCTCGCCGCGACTACGCAGCGCGGAGACTGCGCGCTCAAGGCCGGTCAGGGCTGCGCTGTGCAGAACCTCGCGGTGCCGGCCCTCGATCTCGACGCCGAGCCAGTCGTTGAGGCGCTTCGACAGCCAGCCGAGCAAACCAGCCACCAGCGCGCCAAGGATCGAGACGATGTAGGGCGCGGCCAGATCGACGATCGGAGCGAGCGAGACCGAACTGTCCGTATTCGCCCAGGCGGGCGCGGCGGCGGCCACGAAGATGGTGGCGAGACAGACGGAAAGAAAAAGGCGGAAGGCGTACATGTGGTTCTCCGGGTTGGTTAGAGCAGCGCGGCGACCTCGCGGCGCAGCCGGTCGCCGACCTTGCGGGCGGTGTCGAAGGATCGGTCGAAGGAAAGGATGGCGATGTCCCACTTGCCGTTCTGGCGGATGCCGAGGTTTGGCTGCACCTCGGCGTGGGTCAGCACCGTCTTGTCGGTGACGGGGATGCCGTAGAAGCGGCAGAGGTCGGCGATAGCGCGCACCGCCAGCTCCCATTGCTCGCGCTTCATGGGATAGGCGCCATGGTTCGCCATCGTCACGCCCTTGCCGCCCATGCAGCAGATCGAGATGCCGATCGCGCCGGAATTGGCGTTGAGGGTATGGGCGGCGTAAGCGCCCTTCGGGCAGTTGACGTTGGCGCTGATCGGCCACTTGCCGCGCACCAGCGTCGCGGTGCCGTCGACGAGCAGATGATAGGCGCGCTGATCGAGGCCGCTCGCGCCATAGGCTCCGGCCGTCCAGTGCAGATGCACCCGCTTCATCGCGGCACGAGGCATCCACACGGCCGGCACTACGCCAGCGGTGACGGGCTGCGCCGGGGTGGCGGAAGCCGCACCCTGCAATGCGGCATTGAGCGCGGCCCGCGTCTGCGGGCCGACGATGCCGTCGACCATCAGCCCGCGCGCAGCCTGAAACGCGCGGATGGCCGCGATCGTGCGCGGTCCCCTGATGCCGTCGATCGGCCCCGGATCATAGCCGAGAGCCGCGAGACGGCGCTGGATTTCGGTGATGTTCATGTCGCCGCAGTTCCGGTTCGTCGTTTGCGAACCATCTTGCTCTGCGGCATCGGCGCGATCCGCCCGGACAGCTGTCCGGTCGGGTCGGCTTCCTTACTACAATGTCCAGAAATCGCCCGAAGGCGCAAGGCTCCGGTCAGTCGAACAGGTCGAGCTGGGGAGATGGCAGCTTGGCACGGTGCCGGCGCACCGTGCGGATATGGCAGCGCAATGCACGGGCGATCTCGCGCTCGGACTGACCGGCTGCATGGCGCTCGGCGATCGAGCGGGCGAGCCGCGCGCCGTAGCAGTTTGGACCCATCGGGACTTCGAGCACGCCGGCCCCGAGCGCGTCGAGGATCAGCGCGGCCGCGCGCATCCCGACCGAGCGCACGAGGACATGGTCGTTGTCGAGCTTCTTGCGGATGTAGATTTCCGTGCCGCCGTGATCGCGCGCGAGCTGGACGGCCGCCACGACGCCGGCCACCTCGGCGATACGCCGAAGCACCGGAGGCAGGTCATCCAGCTCGGGCGTGTCGGCGTCGTCAGCCATCGCCGCCACCCAGAACGATACCGCGCACCGTATGGACGATGCTCACGCTGCGGTCGGCCACCCGATAGACGAGCCGGGCCGTGAAGGTCCCGCGCCGGGTGCGCCACAAGCCGGAGGTCCGGCACATGACGTAGCCGCGCGCGAGCAGCCCCGCATGGTTCGGCACCACCTCGGCCGCGAGCTTCTCGATCGCCTCCGGCGTCACCTTCACGCGCCACGATCTGTATTTCCGGCGGCCCATCACACCAGCCCCCGGTCGATCGCCAGCCACTCGGGCATCGTCACCACATGGTGGCGGCCGCGCGGGGCGACCTCGATATGGGGAAGCGGAAGCCAGACGGCCTTCTCGCGATCGCCATCGTCCGAGACGAGGATCGCCCGCTCGGTGCGGGCGTGGATTTGCAGGGTGAGGTCGACGAGGTCACTTTTCATCGCCGACCTCCTGACCGCTGGCCACGCGGGCGAGGACCTCGGCGAGGGCGGCGGCCGTCTCGCGGCTCACCACCACCTGCACGGCCATGCTGCCCGAGGTCATACCGATCACGACATGGTCGGCCTCGGCCCCGACCTCGATCTTGAGCTGGTTGTCAGACATGGGCTTCCTCCCGCTTCGACAGGACGCGCTCGCGCCACCCTTTCAGCGCCTCGGTCACCATCCGGGCGTCGCGCGGATCGAGCCATTCGGGATCGCCGACGCCGTCCGGGCGATCTTCCCGGCGCGTCATGTTGGCGACGAAGGCGCGCAGGCCCTCGCGCGTCGGCTTGTCGGGGATGCCCTCGCGGCACATGCCGCCCCAGATCGCGAAGACCTTGCGGACGTGCGCCTTGTCGGACTTGCGGAATGGCCGGGCCGCCTTCGCGCCGCGACGGCGCAGCTCCTCGACCACCGCCTCGCGCTGGCGCTCGGTCATGGCGCGCAGCGAACGCTCGCCGGTGACGTGTTCGAGGAAGGCCCGCCAGTCGCCCTCATCCTCAAGGCCGGCAACCTGACGGCGGCTCGCATGGATTGCTTTCATCGACTGGCTCATGCCCGGACCCTCCAAACGATGGCCTTCCGGCCGGAACGGTTCGCGCGGCGCGATCCCGCGTCCACGATCGAGCCGGCCTTGCCCAGCTCGGAGACGCGCGGCCGCACCGTCAGGACGGAAAGGCCGAGCCGGTCGGCCGCCTCGTCGGCGGTAAGCCCGGCCGGGCCGGCGGCCCGGATCGCGCCCAGCACCATCATGCGCAGGCGCGCGGCCGAGGGCGTGATCGCGCCGGCGGCGGCGCGGCTGGTGTCGGTGTCGCGCGCGGCGGGAGGCGCTTCAAAAAGCGGCAGGTGTCCCGTCATGTGGATTTTCCTCTCGGGGTTTTGCGCATAAACATCCAATCGTCCTCGTGCAGGGCGAGCGCGGTGCGCAGGCCGCGCAGCTGGGTCAGCGTGCGGATTTCGACGCGGCCGACCACATGGTGCGGCGGCAGCTGATGGCGGTCGAGGATGACCAGCATGTCGCGGCCGCCGTTCATCCAGTCCGGCTCGACCACGGTGCTGATGCCGGGCTTCGCGTTCGTCTGGGCCATGTCGTCATCCTCCTGTTGCGGGGGTGACAGCCCGCCTTCCGGCGGGCCGCCAGATTGCAGATGGTCAGATGTCAGATTGCGAAAGCGGGCCGGAAGCCGATGTGCGTGCCCGTGCTCGAGCGCGCGTGGGTCAGGTTGAGGGCGAAGACCCCGGCGTTGACGCCGAGGCCCCAGCTGCCCCCACAATACGCGACGGTCTCGCGGCCTTCCCAATGACCCCACACCCAGTCGCCGATCAGCGCATCATCCTGATCGGAGGTGACCTCGCTGGGCAGGAACAGGAGCGAAAGGTCGAAGCCGTTGCCGCGCTCGGAATGGAGGCTGACCGGATAGCCGTGGTCGCCGCCGGGGCCGTACTGGACGCCGGTGCTGACCCACTCCCCGCTGCCGGGCCGGTCGATGCTCCAGACGTTGATCGTGCCATCGGCGGCGATCCGCAGGCCGTCCACCATCTGCCAGACGTTGCCCCATAGCTCGTGAATGCCCCGCCATCTGGCGCGGCTGTCGCCCCCGGCGACCACGCCGCCGCCATCGACCTGACCGCGCCCGATCAGGTCCTGCATGTCGGTGCCGCCCATCTCGATCATGGCCAGTATCTGGATGGCCGACAGGTCGTAGATCGACCACATGCGCCAGCCCGGCCCGATGGCCTCGCACCGCTCCTGCGCGGCGTCGAAGCTGACCGAGGTCCACGGCTTGAGGCCGGCCCCGACCGCCACGTCGCCATCGCGCTGGCCGGCCGCATAGGCACCGATGCGAATGGCCTTCGCGACCGAGCCATCGGGGTTGCGAAACGCCGGGTGCAGAATGAAGCCCCCAGCCGGCCGGCTTGACACCAGCCACGTCTGCTCGTCGCCGGTCCGCTCGGTGCGGACATAGAAGGCCGGGATTTCGACCAGATGCTGATCATCCACACAGATCGGGCCGATGCGGGAGTAGATCGGATGGGAAGCAAAAACCGCCGGCTCCGCATCATAAACGACACGATTGGCCGCTATGCGATGCCACTGGCCATCAGCGCCATGACGGATGCCGATGATGTCACATTCAGCGAAGATGTCGGCGGCATCGTCCGTGACGGTTACGCTGATCATGTTGTTGCCGTAGTCGATAAAATCCCAGAGCTTCCGGGCATGGTCGAGGGCGGTGAGCGGCTCGATGCCGGTGGCGAGGACCTTGCCGAGCAGCTCGGCGCGCATCTGCATTTCGTTGGTCAGCATTGTGGCTTCTCCTGTGTTCAGCCTGTTGAGAGGGCGGTCTAGTGAAGGTCCGGGGCCGAGCGCAGCGTTTTGAGGCTGCGCTCGATCATCAGTCGGAAGCTGGTGGCGGCCGCGACCGCCTGATCGTTGTCGGCAGCTTCGGGCAGGCCGGGCACGAGCAGCGTTTCGCCGTCATGGGCATGACGTGCGACGCCGGAGAGCACGGTCTCCAGCAGCTCGCGCTTGCCGGTGGCGAGCACGAGCGCGCCCTCGGGCACGATGCCAACCACCTCGGTTTCGCCGGAGCGGTAGCAAATGATGCTTGCCATTGCCGCCTCCTACGCCGCCGCCAGATCAATGGTGATCGGCTCCCAGCGGGCGCGCGTGTCGGCGCGGCGGTAGAAGCGCACATACTCCTTGGAGCCGATGACGCGGATGGCATCGCCGAGCGCCTCCATGGCGGCCTTCCAGTCGGCGTCGTCGATGTCGAGGCGGCGCAGCTGGAACAGGGCGGCGCGGTTGATCCGACCTTCCTTGTCCACCTGAAAGGCGTGCTCGACGAGGGCGCGGATATTGTCGTTCGCGCCTGCGCTCCAACGGCCGATGCAGTCGTCGACCAAGCCCTTGGCGATCTGCAATTCCGGCCCGAAGGTGAGCTGCTCCTGCACCTGCACGGTGACCTTGAGCAGGCCGTCATAGCTGGTCAGCGTGACGTTGCCCTTCTGGCCGCCGCGCTTGGTGCCGTACTTCTCGGCCATCAGGTCGAGCGTGGTGGCGATGTCGTCGACCGTGTGGCCCCGGAAGCGGGCGATCTGCGCGGACAACTCCTCGGCATAGGCAATGATCTTGCGCACCGTCTGGTCTTCGAGGCGGTGCTCGGGCTTGACCAGTTCGGTCGGCACGAGGCGGCCGCCCGCGTCTTTCATGTAGTAGTCGCCCATCAGCTCGATCTGGCCGGTCTGGGCGTAGTTGTCCGGTTCCGGCTCGCGCCGGGCGGTGGTGGTCGCTTCAATGTCCTGCATGGCGGCTCTCCGTTTTGAAGTGGGTTGAAAGGCTGTTTAAGGTTCGCTCGAAGGCTGCCCGCTCGGCACGTTCGCGGGCGGAGAAGCGGGCGTTTTCGAGGGCGCGGAACGCCTTGAGTACGTCCGCGACGGGCGGCGGCATCGCTGGCCTGGCCGAGGGCCGGCGCGCGGGAACGGACGATGCCGGATCGGGTTCGGGCCGGGCGGCCTGCGCCGGGGCAGGTGCATCCTCCTCGGCCGGCGGGCGGCGCAGGATGACGGCCTGCGCCAGCGCGTGCATTTCCGGCAGGGTGAGGCCCCATTCAGTGGCGGGCGTCGAGATGATCCGCTCGGCGATCTCGAACGGGTCGAGGTCCGGCTCCGGCACAATGAGATGCTGCGCCAGCATCGCCTCGCGCTCGGCGAGCAGGCCCTCGATGTCCCGTAGCTCGCGCGCCACCTCACTGTCGGTCTCGCGCAGATGGTCGATCTTGCGGCAGGCATGCAGCACGGTGGTGTGGTCGCGACCACCGCAGCGCCGGCCGATCTGGGGCAGCGACAGGTTGGTATGGCCGCGCGCCGCCCACATGGTCACCTGACGCGGTCGCACGATATGCTGGCTGCGACGCGCCGAGGTGATGTCGATCCAGTCGACGCCGTAATAGTCGGCAACCACCTGACCGATCGTGCGGATGTTGAGGCGGGACCGGCTCATGGCAACCGTCCTGCCGGAGCCGGATGCTCCGGTCGCCGGGCGTCGAGCCGGATGACGTTGCCGTGCTGGCGGCCGCTCTCGGGCAGGCGGTGGGCGGCCGGGATCGTGAGCTTCTCGATCGCCTCGACGCGGTCGGCGATGTCGAGCAGCGCCGCGCCGGCCAGCCGCAGGTTGTTGTTGGTCAGCGACCGGGTGAGCATCTGCGCGTTGATCTGCGAGATGAGGGTGCGGATTTCCTGTGCGAGCATGGCCGTTACTCCTGCGCGCCGAGGTTCGCCCAAGCGTGCCGGAGCGCGCTGACCGTGATCTCGCTGCCGCCCGCGCTCATTGAGGCGAGCGCCAGGACCTTCGAGACGCCGCGAAGCGCGCCGGGCTTGCTGGCCATCTGCTGGAGCAGGTCCAGTTCGGCCTTGCCCTTGACGCCCCACGCGGCCGCCAGCGCCCGCACGTCGCCGATGGTCGGCCGCGAGATGAACAGTCGGGACCCGATGCGGCTGAACAGCTGGGCGAAGTGGCTGGCGCGGGTGCCGCCGGTCAGGCGGGCGTAGACGCTCTCGTTGCCCACCAGCGCCAGCCCGATGCCGGTGGCGTCGTGGATCGAGCGCAGCTCCTCAAGGGCGGCGACGGAAAGGTGCTGCGCCTCGTCGATGATGAGCAGGCCGCGCGTGCCCTCGACCTTGCGGCGGATAGCTCGGGCGATCTTGCGCGCGCCGCCGGTCGCATCCCGCAGCCCGACCGCTTCCGCGACTTCTTCGAGCGCAGGCACCACCGGCGCGCTATCCGGGGCCATGGTGGCGATCCACGTCGCCGGATTGGTGTCCCGATACTGGCGCAGGCTGACCGTCTTGCCGACGCCGGGGCCGCCGTAGATGCAGACGATGTCGCCGGCCATCTGGGCGTAAGCGAGGGTGTCGATGATTTTCTGCGAGGACGGCGAGGTGAAGTAGCCCGGCTTGCCCGGCATCCGCGACGAGGCGTCGAACTGGCGCGCCTGCGCATCCAGCCAGCGCTCAACCTTCTCCTCGATCTCCTCGTTGTTGCCGAGATATTTGCCGTTCAGCCACTGATTGAGCGTCGGCGGCGAGACGCCGATCTCCTTCGCGGCGGCGGCCTGCGAAAGACCGGACTGATGCAGAGCATCCTTTGCCCGGCTGCGCGCAGTCGCGGGCAGGCCGACCGGCACATCATCACTGTTGGAAACCTCCGGCGCGTGGCCGTCGAGGTGGACAATGTTCGTTTCTTCAGTCATTTATTGGGTCTCCTTTCATCGGGGATGGCCGGTAGGCGGTGGTGCGCCTCCGGCCGCTTTTCCAAGGGACGGCCTAGAGCTGCTCCTTGCGAAATCTCTCGTGCAGCGCGCGCACATTCCGGGCGAAGTTCTCGGCAAACTGATTGGTGTCCTCCTCGGGAAGCGGCGTGAGTGGCGTCACAATCCCGGCTCCATCCGTGCCAGTGCCGCGCAGGGCGTCGCGCTCCGGGTCGATCGGCCGGATGAAGCTGGCGGCGACGACATTGCCGCGCTCGGCCGGGGCCGGATCATCAGGCAATGGGCTGGTGGCCTTGGCGTAGATTTCCGCGTGCTCCAGCTCGCTCATACGCTTGAGCGCGGCCAGCTCCTTGTCGGATGCCTTCTTCGCCTGCCGGCGGAACTTCGACAGCTCGCGGGCCTTCTGGGTGTCGTTGAAGGCGACGCCCGGCTGATATTCGGCAGTGCAGAGATATTCGCCGGTCAGAGAGTAGACGTCGATGCCGGCATGCAGATTGTCCGGGTCGAACAGCGCGACAACGCGCTTGCCGGCCAGCCGAGCCGTGGCCTCACTCCAGTAGCGGTTCTTGCCGTAGGCGCTCTGTCCGGCCTTGATCGCCACCACACCGGTATGGTCGATCCGCACCGGCTCGCGCGACATCAACAGCATGTTCCGCTGGCGCTCGGTGAACTTGCGGAACGTGATGCTGCGGGTGGCTTCCTCCCACGCCTCGTCGAAGCTCAATTGCCCCCGGCAGGCATCGGTGCGGCGACCCTTCTGCGCGTTGTGCCGCGCGATCTCCTGATCGAGCACCTCCCGCAACTCGTCGGAGCCGATCGCCGTGGCCTTGCTGAAGCCGCGACCAGCGAAGCGCGGGTGGCTCGCCACCTTGCTGTGAATGCCGCCGATGCCGAAGGCGCGCTCGATCGGCTTCGCGCCGGGGTTGCCTGTGATTTCGTCCGGGCCGGTGCGATGCACGTCAATGCCGAGCGCCGGCAACAGGCCGAGGCCGTCATGCTCATTGTTCTTGAAACGATAGCGCGACGATCCGGCCGTCATCACCTTGTTCGAGGCGGCGGGCGTATTGTCGATCTGGATGATCTTGGGCGCACAGACGGCCATCAGGTCATAGGTCGCCAGCCGGAAGATGTCGGTGTTTTCCGTTTTTCCGAGGCGGTGAGCCAACACCTTGCCAGTGCGGATGTCCTGATAGACCCACGCTGTGGCGGTGTTAATGATCTCGCCGTCCGGGAAGCGGACCCAGAGCGTGTCGAACTTGAGGCCGTCGCCGCTAACCGCTTCACCGGCCGCATAAACACTCCGATCGCGCTTGATACGCATCTGACGACGCGCCCAAGCCTCCTCGCCCTCCCGCGCGAGCACGAGGGCGAGCGGCTCGACCTCGCGCTCGACCATGCGGATCATCGTGCGCGCCGAAGGGATCGCCCAGCCCTCGGCCTTGGCGATCTCCTCCAACCGGCGATAGGTTTCCGCATGGGTCGGCTGTCGGCGCGACAGGTAGTGGGTGAGGTACCAGTCCCGCGCGCGCTGATCTATTTCGGCCTTCGGCTCTGCAAGGCCAGCCCAGCGCGGGGTCAGGGCGGCGAGCCAGTCCTGCCGCTCGACACCCCTGACATCATCGTACCAGCGCCGGATCGTGGATGGATCGACACCCGCCTGCGACGCGACGGCCTCAATCGCCTTCATCTTCCCGAAATCGGGACCGCGCAGCTGCTCGACGGCGAGAAGGATGTCGTGCCGGCGCTGCGCCTCCTCCCGGCACTTCAGGGTCGCTTGGGTGTACCGCTCCCACAATTGCTCCTGATCGTAGCCGGAGCTGCGCTTGGCCTTTTTCGCGGGAGCGGGCTTGGGCGCGTGGCGCAGGACGTAGGCGGCGCGGGCCTGTTCCGGCAGGCTCGAATAGTGGTACTCGAAGCCGCCACCCCGACCGGCGCGCTCGCGGCGCTTCCAGCCCTCGCGATCAGCCGCCTTGATGAAGCCGAACTTCGACGTAGGCAGGCCCGGAAGCCCCTGATCGACCCATTCTGACGCTGACCGCCACTCAATCATGCGTTGCACCGCCGTTCGTCTTCGGCGCTGCGGGCCTTTCGCAGCCAGGGATCACGTATTGCGGGCCGATCTCGGTCATCTCGACCGGGAAGCTGCCCGGATTTTCAGGGGCGTGCTCGGTCGCGCGAGCCGGGAAACGATCAGTCATGCCCCCCCCCGGAAAAGAAGCGGCCGGACGCGCCGCACGAGCTGCGCGACGGGTCCGGCCAGTTGGGGAGGAAACCATGCGAGGCTGCACCGCCTCGGCGAACGCGATCACCATCACGGCGTGCCGCAGGTCCTCGACATGCGAGAGAACATTGAGGGCAAGACTGCCGTCGAGGCGGCGCACCGAGTTAAACGACGCCGCCCGCGCCATGAGGTAGGCAGCGCCGACCGTGAAGCCGGTCGAGGTGCAGGCGTCGCATAGCTCGGTCAGGCGGTCGCTCACGATGGCGTCGGGCAGACGCAGGATCAACCCGGCCCGTTCGGCGTTGCACGTCGCCGCGATGATCTGCTCGGCCGGCGGGAAAAGGGTGCTTCGGGTCGGGGCGTTGCGTGTCATACCGCCCTCCGGTTTTTGCGATGGCCCGGACGTTCCACCTCTGACGGCCAAGGCGTTCCCTCGGGCCAGATTTCCGATAGGCGCTGCATCGCCCGCGCAACTCGATCCGTGGTGATGCGGTGCCGAGGGCGACCGCTTTCATCCACAACACGAAGGCGTCGGATGGTGTCGCCGCTGCCAGTCACAAGGCGAGAAATCGTGGTCGGAGAGCGCCCCGTCGCCTTGGCGGTAACGTCGATCAAGTCGCAGAGCGTGTTAACCGTGCTATCCATAACACGCTTGTGTCATACATAACACGCTGGTGTCAACCCGAAAGATCGGATACGTGTCACGCATGACACAAGGTGACATCAACATGCTGCGGGCACTGGTTCAGCACCATGTCGAGAAGGAGGGGTTGCGACCTTTCTCTCGACGGATTGACCTTCCCGTAGGCGTGATCCGGTCAATCCAAGATGGCCGCGATCTCGGCGTGTCGAACCTGCTGGCCGCTTGTGAGAAGCTGGGGTTTGAGTTTTATATCGGCCCGAAGCGTGACGTTGGTCCGCCCGACCCATCCCGCCCAGCGCCGGGCGACGTGCGGATCGGTGACGAGGAGTACTCACTCATCCCGCGCTATGAGGTGAACGTCTCCGCCGGCGCTGGCCTTATTCCGGTATCGGAAGACATCGACGGCGGGGTGGCCTTCTCCAGATCGTGGCTCATCCGGCATCGCATCAACGCCGATCTCGCGGGTCTCGTCAGGGTCAAGGGCGACAGCATGGCCCCGACCGTTCCTGATGGGGCGCTCGTCCTCGTCCATTGCGCCGAGATGCTTCTGGAGCGTGAGGGCATCTATGCCTTCAGTCGTGATGGCGAGGCATATATCAAACGGCTGGTGCCGGTCGACCGCCGGCCGGACGGCTATCCGTCCTCCCTTGTCATCATCTCGGACGGCGGCAGCTTCCCGCCCGAAGTGGTCACTGGCCCCGCCTTAAACGAGCTGCGCATCGTCGGCCGCGTGCGCGCCATTTTAATCGACCTTTGAAGGCCGATTAAACGCCGTTTTCAGTTGACGGTTCGAGGTCGGGTGATACGCCGCGCCCGCCCTTGCAAAGTTGTTGTAAAACAACGTGTTATCATAAACCGTCAACTACAACGCCGCGTTGACGGTTTAGTTGACGGTTTGCTACCCCTATCTGGAAACTTCTGCCCCCGGCCGGCAGGCGGTAGCCGTGGGTGAAGCGCCGTATTATCAAGGGTTTAAATAGCCGCGCGGCGGGCTGGGCGATGTGCGCAAACCTCGTGTCCAATTTTCCGGTTTCTCCCCGGACTGCGCAAACCTCGCTCCCTTGATCATCTGCGCCGTTGCGGTTTCTAAGTGTTTGATATTGCGCCGCCTATCCCCCTAAATCTACCGAGGTCCATTTATATCCCGGACTGCGCAAACCTCATGTCCCCTAACACTGTTCCCGGATCCAGTCGCGCATGACCATGGCGGTATCCGACAGTTTGCGCGTGCTGTTCCTAGTCAGGTAATAGCCCCCAGGTGCCGGGATGACCAGATCGGTGAAACGGACCAGGGCGCCCTGCTCGATCAGCGGCCCGACCAGCCGGTGCCATCCGATCACCAGCCCCTGGTCGGCCATGGCGGCCTGCAAGGCGATGCTGAACTTTCCGAAGCGCCGTCCCCTCAGGGCCCCTGCCCTGACCCCGCCGCGCAACAGGATCTCGTCCCAGCCCAGCCAGTCAGGCTCGACCCATTCCACGCTCAGCAGCGGCAGGTCCACCAGATCGGCGATCCCGGCCCCCTCGTGCTGCCGCGCGAAATCCGGGCTGCATACCGGATAGATCCAGTCGTCAAACAGCAATTCCGCCGTTTCATCAGCCCATGAGCCGAGACCGTATCGCACCCGCAGCTCGACATCGCTTCTGCGATAGTTTCGTGCGTTTTCCCAGATGACGTGATCCACGAACACCCTGGGATGCCGGGCCCAGAAATCCGGCATCCTCGGGATAAGCCACATGGTCGCAAAGACATCGCTGCATGCGATCGCGACGATGTTGGAGGCCTCGCCTTCCTTGATCGAGCGGATGACCTCGGATGCGCGGGAAAAGCCGCTTGCCAGGACGTGGAACAGTTCCTCGCCCGCCCCGGTCAGCACGACGCCCTTGCCGTTTCTCAGGAATAGCGGTGCGCCCAGCTCCATTTCGACGGACTTGATCTGACGGCTGACCGCGCCCGGTGTCACGTTCAATTCTTGCGCCGCGAGCTTGAAGCTCGAATGCCTGGCCGCCGCTTCGAACACGGCCAGCGCGCTGAGGGACGGAAGATCATAGTAACGACGAACCAAGATTGCCTCTCGTCTCTGACGGAAATAAAATCGATGCGACTCGTCGGGAACAGTCGCCGACGCATCGCACCCTTCAATAAGGCATGGCCGCGCGGATGGATTCGCCCGCATGCATCAGGTCGAAGCGCTTGCCGAGGCCATCGAGCGACAGGGTGCGGGTGATCATCGGGGCGAGTTCGATCTTGCCGTTCATGTACCGGTCGACGATCTGCGGCAGGTCGGTACGGCCGCCGCCGACGATCACCACGTCGTAATCCATCGATTCGCGTTCAATTTCGGACATGGCTCGGCCCCCTTGGCTGGCTGATGGTGGTTGCGGTGCGCAGGGTCCGGGGGCTCTGCCCCCCGCGGCCCCGTGGCCCCTCGACGGGGCCGCGGGGGCGCTCCCCCCGGGGTATTTGCGGAAACGGTGAAAGCGCTCAGAGCTTGCCGGTCAGTTCCGGGACCACGGAGAACAGGTCGCCCACCAGGCCGTAATCGGCGATCTGGAAGATCGGCGCCTCCTCGTCCTTGTTGATCGCCACGATCACCTTCGAATCCTTCATCCCCGCCAGGTGCTGGATCGCGCCGGAGATGCCCACCGCGACATAGAGCTCGGGGGCGACCACCTTGCCGGTCTGGCCGACCTGCCAGTCGTTCGGGGCGTAGCCCGAGTCCACCGCCGCGCGCGAGGCGCCCACTGCGGCGCCGAGCTTGTCGGCCAGCTCTTCGATGATCGCGAAGCTCTCCTTCGAGCCGAGGCCCCGGCCGCCCGAGACCACGCGTTTCGCCGAGGTCAGCTCGGGACGGTCGCTCTCGGCCACCTCGTCGGCGACCCAGCTCGACAGGCCCGGATCGGCGGCAGCGGCGGTCTCGGTGACCGGGGCGTTGCCGCCGATCCCCGCCGCGTCGAAGCTCGCCGTGCGGATGGTGAAGACCTTCTTGGCGTCCTTCGACTTCACCACCTGGATGGCGTTGCCGGCATAGATCGGCCGCTCGAACGTGTCCGCGTCGATGATGGCCGAGACGTCCGACAGCACCATCANGGCGTCCTTCGACTTCACCACCTGGATGGCGTTGCCGGCATAGATCGGCCGCTCGAACGTGTCCGCGTCGATGATGGCCGAGACGTCCGACAGCACCATCACGTCCAGAAGCGCCGCGACGCGGGGCATGACGTTCTTGGCATCCGTGGTCGCCGGGGCGGCGATGTGGTCGTAATCGCCGGCCAGCGACACGATCAGCGCCGCGGTCGGCTCGGCCAGGCGGTGGCCGTAGAGCGGCGCTTCCGCCACCAGCACCCTGGCGACGCCGGCGATCGTCGCGGCCTCCGCGGCCGCCGCCTTGGCCTGCGCGCCGGCGCAGAGCACCGTCACATCGCCAAGCGCCTTGACCGCCTGCACCGCCTTCGCCGTCGCATCGCGGTTCAGCACCCCGTTCGTCACTTCCCCAAGCAGCAGAACAGCCATCAGATCACCCCCGCTTCTTTCAGCTTGCCCAGCAGCTCGTCCACCGA
>NZ_JBGOSN010000030.1:0-47120 GCF_046335115.1 Paracoccus sp. P2
CATGGTTCCTGCCTTTCGGCATCGTCCGATCCCCTCGTCCCTGGAGACCAGAAGACGGCGGATCGCAGCTTGCCTCACTGGCCGATTCTCGGCGGATGGCTCAGGCTTCTCGCAAACCTCCGACGAATACGCCGCCGAGGAAGCCCGCGAGCTGGTGCGGCGCTTCACGTCCATGAAGGAGCATCTAACATCGGAATAGGTCGTGGGTTGTGGGCAAAAACAGCCTACAACTTTAGCTATAACATATTGATTTTACGTCAACGGACTTTCGCCATCTTCGCGAACCGGCCAGATTTCGGCCCCATGGTGTCGAACTTCTGACACTTTCCCATGCAAGGCATTGATTTTATTTGGCCAGGAAATGCCCTGGTATCAAGCCCCTTGTCAGCCGTCACCACCGGTCCCCGCGGGCCTCCTCCGGGGTATTTTCGCAACGGAAAAATGGCGGGGGGTTACAGCGCCTGGACCAGCCGGCCGGCCAGCGCATGCAGGTCGCGGCGATAGCCCGAGCGCGCCGAGGGCCGGTCGGGGTCCGAGGTCATGGCGATGGCAACCGGCGACCGGCCCATGGAGCCGGCAGGAAACACATAGATCATCTGCCCGCCATAGCCCCAGCCGTAGCGCACCGGCCGGCCGGCGATACGGCTGATGAACCAGCCATAGCCATAGGCCTCGTCGTTGAAGATCGAGCGGGTGCGCGGCTGCCAGCTTTCCGCGATCCAGCCCGGCGGGATCACCCCCTGCCCGCCCGCGGCATAGGCGGCGCCGAAGCAGAGCAGGCTGCGGGTGCTCATCGCCATCTGGTTGCCGCCCAGATGGATGCCCTGCGGGTCGCGGTCCCAGGCGGCAATGGAAAAGCCGGGAATGTCGAGCCAGTCGCGCGCCAGCGCCAGGGTCGAGCGCCCGGAAGCCCGCGCCAGCATGGCCGAGACCAGATGCGTCGAGGCGGTGGAGTAGAGCATCCCCTGCCCGGGATCGGCGACGAAGGGTGCGGCCAGCGCGGCGCGCACCCAGTTGCGGCTGCTGACCCAGGCCCCGTAATTCGGCCCCGACTGCCGTTCCAGCCCCGCCTGCATCGACAGCAGATGACCCAGCGTCAGCCGGGCGAGGCGCGGGTCGGGATCGGCGGGCAGGTCGGCGCGCAGCAATTCGGCCACCCTCTGGTCGGTGCCGGAAAACAGCCCGCGCGCGATGGCGATGCCGGCCAGCGCCGAGACGATGGATTTCGAGGCCGACTTGATGTTGGTCGGCCGGTCCGGGGTGAAGCCGCCGAAGCCGCGCGCCGCCACCTCCTCGCCGTCGCGCCAGATGGCGATGGCGCGCAGCTGCGGCAGGTCCACCACCTCGAGCATCTCGCGCAGCGCGCCCCGCGCCAGGCACGGCATCGCCAGCAGCGGCAGGGCCAGCAGGATTGAACGTCGCCTCATCCGGGTTATATGGGGGACACCGGGTCCGGGCCGAGCAGGCTCACCCATTCGTGACCCTTTCATGTCCGCCAGCCGCCGCCAGCCGGACCCGCAAGACAGGAAAGCCCATGTCCCAGACCGTCATCCTTTCGACCTGCCGCGTGGCGACCGCGCATGCCAGCCGCTACCTGCAACAGCTCTGCAAGCACTGGGCGCACAAGTTCGAGGTCGAGTTCGACCCGAGCCGCGGCCGCATCGCCATGCCCGAGAACCGCACGGTGACGCTGGCGGCCACGCCCGAGGCGCTGGAGATCCGGCTGGAGGCGCCCGAGGAGACCACCGCGCATATGCGCCACATCGTCGACAGCCACATCGCCCGCTTCGCCTTCCGCGAGGAGTTGGCCTTCGACTGGCAACCGGCCTGAGAGCGGTTGCCGCCCCGGAGCCGGGTCGCTAATCTGCGCCGGTCACGAAAGGCCGGTGCATGAGCGAAGAACAGACCTATCAAGTGCTGGCGCGGAAATACCGCCCCGAGACCTTTGCCGATCTGGTCGGCCAGGACGCGATGGTGCGCACGCTGAAGAACGCCTTCGCGGCGGACCGCATCGCCCAGGCCTTCGTGATGACCGGCATCCGCGGCACCGGCAAGACCACCACCGCGCGCATCATCGCCAAGGGGCTGAACTGCACCGGCCCCGACGGCCAGGGTGGCCCGACGACCGAGCCCTGCGGGGTCTGCGAGCATTGCGTGGCGATCTCCGAGGGCCGGCACGTGGACGTGATGGAGATGGACGCAGCATCTAGAACCGGCGTGAATGATATCCGGGAAATCATTGAATCGGTTCACTATCGCGCCGCCTCCGCCCGCTACAAGATCTATATCATCGACGAAGTCCACATGCTGTCCACCAGCGCCTTCAACGCGCTTCTGAAGACGCTGGAGGAACCACCGCCGCATGTGAAGTTCATCTTCGCCACCACGGAAATCCGCAAGGTACCGGTCACGGTGCTGTCGCGCTGCCAGCGCTTCGACCTGCGCCGCATCGAGCCCGAGGTGATGATCGCGCTGCTGCGCCGCATCGCCTCGGCCGAAGGCGCGCAGATCACCGACGACGCGCTGGCGCTGATCACCCGCGCCGCCGAGGGCTCGGCCCGCGACGCGACCAGCCTTCTGGACCAGGCCATCAGCCACGGCGCGGGCGAGACGACGGCGGCGCAGGTCCGGGCCATGCTGGGGCTCGCGGATCGCGGCCGGGTGCTCGATCTCTTCGACATGATCCTGCGCGGCGCGGCGGCCGAGGCGCTGGCCGAGCTGCAGGCGCAATATGCCGATGGCGCCGACCCGATGGCGGTCTTGCGCGACCTGGCCGAGATCACGCATTGGGTCTCGATCGTGAAGATCACCCCCGAGGCGCTGGACGACCCCACCATCGGCCCCGACGAACGCGCCCGCGGCCAGCAGATCGCGGAAAAGGTGCCGATGCGGGCGCTGACCCGGCTGTGGCAGATGCTGCTCAAGGCGCTCGACGAGGTCGGCCAGGCCCCGAATGCGATGATGGCGGCCGAGATGGCGATCATCCGCCTGACCCATGTCGCCGACCTGCCCGACCCCGAGGCGCTGATCCGCAAGGTGCAGGCCAGCGCCGCAGCGGGTGCGTTCAGCCGCAGCGCCGCGCCCCCGATACAGCGCAGCGAGGCGCGGCAAGATGCACCGCAGGCTGCCGCGCCCCGCGCGCCCGTCGCCGCACGGCCCGATGGCAGCGCCGCGGCGCTCGCCGTCTCGCCCAATGCGCTGGCGGGATTCCCGGATTTCGAATCGGTGATCGACCTGATCCGGCGCATGCGCGACATGAAGCTCTTGCTCGATGTCGAGGACCATCTGCGGCTGGTTCGCTATTCGCCCGGCCGGATCGAGTTCCAGCCCACCGAACACGCGCCGCGCGACCTGGCGCAGCGGCTGGCAGAACGGCTGCGCGGCTGGACCGGCGGCCAACGCTGGGCGGTGACCGTGACCTCGGACCCCGGCCGGCCCACGATCAGCGAACGGCGCGCCGAACGCGAGGCCGAGGCCCGCGCCCGCGCCATGCAGAACCCGACCGTGCAGGCGATCTTCGCCGCCTTCCCCGGCGCGAAGATCACCCGGATCCGGCCCATCCCGGTGCCGGTTGCGGTTGAAAAACCGGCGGGCGAGGATACATCCCCGCATGAGCTGACCGAAGGCCCGGTGGCCGAGGTCGAGGAATGGGATCCCTTCGAGGACGAGGATTAGGCGATGTTCAAGGGCCTTGGCGACATGGGCGATCTGTCAAAGATGATGGAGGCCGCCCAGCAGATGCAAAGCAAGATGGCCGAGATGCAGGAGGGGCTGAACCGCCTGACCGTCACCGGCGAGGCCGGGGCCGGCCTGGTCAAGGCCACGGCGACGGCCAAGGGCGAGCTGACGGCGCTCGACATCGACCCCTCGATCTTCAAGGCCGAGGACAAGGAAGTGGTCGAGGATCTGATCCTGGCCGCGATCAAGGATGCGCAGCGCCGGGCGCAGGACAAGGCGGCCGAGGAAATGGCCCGCCTGACCCGCGAACTGGGCCTGCCCGCCGACATGAAAATGCCCTTCTGACCGATGTCGACCGCCTCCGGCGACGAGATCGAGACGCTGATCGCCACCATGGCGCGGCTGCCGGGACTCGGGCCGCGCTCGGCGCGGCGCATCGTTCTGCACCTGATCCGCCGCCGCGCCGGGCAGATGGCGCAGCTGGCGGCGTTGATGGCCAGCGTGGCGGAAAACGCCCGCGAATGCCTGGTCTGCGGCAATATCACCCAGGCCGACATCTGCCCGATCTGCGCGGACCCGGCCCGCGCCACCGGCGAGATCTGCGTGGTGACCGAGGTGGCCGACCTCTGGGCGCTGGAACGCGGCCGCGCTTTCCACGGCCGTTACCACGTGCTGGGCGGCAGCCTTTCGGCGCTGGACGAAATCGGTCCGGAAGACCTGCGCATCCCCCAGCTTATCGCCCGCATCGCCGAGGAAAACGTCACCGAGATCATCCTCGCCCTCTCGGCCACGGTCGAGGGCCAGACCACCGCGCATTACATCGCCGAGGCCCTGGCCCCGGCCGGCGTCGCCGTGACCGGCCTGGCCCAGGGGGTGCCGATCGGCGGGGAACTGGACTATCTCGACGACGGCACCATCACCGCCGCGCTGCGCGCCCGCCGCCAGTTCTAGCGGCGCCCGCAGAGCCGGGGCTCTGCCCCGGACCCCGGGGTATTTTTGAAACGGAGAAAGACGCGGGAGGCGAGCCCATGCTGCGCATGACAAAAGGGGCTCCGAAACCGGCGCCCCTTGGCATTCTTCGTTCTCCAAATACTCCGGGCTGAGTTGTGCTTCACTTCTGCACATGCATGAGGAGGTGGGATGGCAGGCTTCGATCTGACGGATCTCGAGCGGGAGGTGATCCGGCCTTTGTTGCCAATGAAGGTGCGCGGCGTGAAGCGGGTGGATGACCGGCAGGTGTTGAACGGCATCTTCTGGCGGCTGCGGACGGGGGCGCCCTGGGCGGACATTCCAGCGCGCTACGGCCCCTTTACGGTTTGCGTGAACCGCTTCAGCCGCTGGCGCAAGGCGGGCCATTGGGCGCGCATTCTGCAAGCCGTGTCAGAGGCTTATGACGGGAAAGTCCAGATGATCGACCCGTCCTCGATCCGGGTTCACCAGCATGGGGCGAACCGCCCGAAAAAGGGAGGCGATCCCGTTGCATGGGGCGCGCGCGCGGTGGGCTGACCGCGAAGATCCACGCTGTGGTCGATGCCCGCGGCCGCCCGATCCGCCTGAACCTGACCGAAGGCCAGGCGCATGACGGACGCTCGGGGGACGATATGGTCGGGTCCATCGGCGCGGGCCGGATCCTGCTCGCCGGCCGGGGCTACGACCGCGACCGGCTGCGCGATAGGCTCGCCGAACGCGGTGCCCGGGCCAATATCCGTCCCATACCGACCCGGAAACGCTTTCCTCCCTTCGATCCGGTTCTCNCACCGGCTGCGCGATAGGTTCGCCGAACGCGGTGCCCGGGCCAATATCCGCCCCATACCGACCCGAAAACGCTTTCCTCCCGCGATACGACAAGCGAGACGGCAACTTCCTCGCATCCGTACAACTCGCCTCCATCCGCATATGGTTGCGGAGATATGTGTCGGAACCAGGGTGTCAGGCTGTTCTGCCGAAGGCGGAAAACGTCTTCACCTTCGCCGCGAAGCACGCAACGGACGAGCCCGCGGCTGAGGCCGGTGATACGGAGGATCCGCTTGATGGGCACGCCTTCCCGTCCCATGCGCTGGATCAGCGCGTTGGTCGGCTGGCGCCTCTGAAACCCTTGATATTGCAGCCGCTCTGCAGCGGTCAGGATGCCAGGGTCGAGTTCGGCATGATAGGCCACCTTGCGGATTTGCGACATCGCGCGGCGGACTGCGGACAGGAGCGCATCGCTTGCATTCTGGAGGAGGTGCCAGCGGTCGGCGACCTGTATGGCGTCCGGAAGAGCTTGTGAGATTGCCCGGCCATACCCGCCATTCCGATCCCGCGCGACAATCTCGATCTGCGGATGACGTCGCAGCCAGGCGGCCACGGTCGCGGGCTCGCGATCCGGCAGGAGGTCGATGACAGCGCGGCGCTTGGGATCACGGACCGGGGTGCCGTAGCGCTGCCCCTTGCGCCACGCCCAGTCGTCAAGACCGACGACACGCGGTCGCGGAAACGGCGCATTCGCCGGTCGCACCGCGCCTCGCAGGAAGGTGTCTTTGCTGACGCGCAGCAGAATGCGACGCCCAAGTGCCTGGGCAGGTCGGCCCCCCATGGCCCGACCAAGATATGCAACGAGATCCTGGAAGCGGCCCGTTCGCCGACCATGCGGCTGCGCGAGAGAAACTGGGACTGCCTCGCCAAACGTCTTGACCGGGCATTGCGCAATCAGACATCGGAACCGCCGAACCGAAAGGCGCAGCTGAACAGTTCGGCCGTGGACGGGCAGATCTGCGAGACTGCGGACATAGCGCCCATGTCGGCGCGCCGACCGCAAGCCGCACCCGGGACAGAACGCTTCGGACCGGATCATCTCCGCATCAACCGAAATCACCGCGCCGTCCACCCTGTATCCGGTTGCGCGCACACCCTCAGGCAAGAGCTTGGCATCGCAGCGTGCCGGCATGATGTCCACCTCCTTGAACAAACACACCGAATGTAGAGCGGACGCATACGGACATCACACAATCTGCGTCAGAGCCAGTTTTGCGCGCCGAAACACAGCCGTGCTTAAAATCGAGATCAACGACACAGCTATTTGCCGAGCATTCCAGGGCATAGAGCAAGCATTGACGGATACCTCCGGGCTGATGAACGACCTCGGGGATTCTTTGCTTGCCTCAACCACGAAGCGTTTCAAGGCCGGCATGACGCCGGAAGGAACACCCTTCGTGCCGCGTTCGCCAGTGACGCCTGGGCGCTACGGCAAGGCAGGCGATCGCTACGGAAAGAAGCCTCTGTGGCGGAGCGGTGACCTTTACTGCAAGATCCATATGCAGGCCAAGAAGGACGCCGCCACGATTGGGTCAAACGCCATTCAGGCGGCAATGATGCAGTCCGGTGGTCGCAAGGCCGAATATCCAAACCTCTGGGGCGACATTCCAGCCCGGCCCTTCATCGGCTTTTCTGATGAAGATCGTGGCGACGTGCTGGAAATCATCGACGAATGGTTGCAACGGGCCGCTGGTTCGCCCGGGTAGTGTGGCAGCCAAATTCGCCACACCCCCCGGACTATCGCCTGTAATCGGTTATTCCCACCTGATCCCCCGAATAACAGGCTCAAACCTTTTGACACCGTAGATCAGAGGTTTTGACACATGACAGCCCCCGCGTCCTTCAGCCGAAGCTCAGGCGTCCAGCTTTTCCACCGGCTTCGCCGGCTTGGCGATCTCGATGCGGCGCGGCTTCAGCGCCTCGGGAATCTCGCGCACCAGGTCAATGTTCAGCATGCCGTCCTCGTGGCTCGCCCCTTCGACCCGGACATGGTCGGCCAGGGTGAAGCGGCGCTCGAAGGCGCGGGTGGCGATGCCGCGGTGCAGGTAGCTGCGGCCCTCGTCCTCGGCGGCCTTCCGGCCCGAGACGATGACGGCCCCGTCCTTGACCTCGACATTCAGCTCGTCGGCGGAAAAGCCGGCGACGGCGATCGAGATGCGATAGGCATTCTCGCCGGTCTTCTCGATGTTATAGGGCGGGTAGCTGGCGATATCGGCCGAGAGCGCCCGGTCCATGACATCGGCCATGCGGTCGAAGCCGACCGAGGCACGGTAAAGCGGAGTCAGGTCGAAATTGCGCATGTTTCGCATCCTTCTTCAAGCGATACAAAGGCTTGCCCCCCGGTCCGGGCGGGCAGGTCCGTCGGCGCCGCAAGGGCCCTCCGACAGCGTTGAAGTAGGAATGCGGCCCGCGGCTTTCAAGTCCGGGCCAAGGCGCGGATCGCCCGGCAAAAAGGGCGCGCGGCGGGGCCGCGCGCGCCTCCTGCCTCTCCCGAGCCGCCGCCGTACGGCCGGCGCGCGACCGGCCGATCAGGCGCGGGCAGCAGCCAGCATGCGGGCGATTTCGTCCTTCAGCCCGGCGCGCTTCTTGCGCAACGCGTTCTCGGCCTCCTCCGACATCGGCGTATGGCGGCTTTCCGCCCCCGCAACCTCGTCGTTCACCGCGTCATATTCCTCAAGCAGGCGCGCGAAATGCGCATCCGAGACCTTCAGCTCGTGAATGCGCGCCGCATCGTTCGGAAATTCCTCGTGGATGGCGTGAGGTGCTGCCATTTTCATCTACTCCGGTACAAAGACAACCAGACCGCTGGATAGACGCCGCGCCGCCGGCTGGCAACAACAAGACCACGAGGATAGAACCGCGCCATGGACCCGAACACCGCCCTGCCCGGCCTGACCGCCTTCGGCCCGCTCACCCCGGCCGACCTTGCTGCCCTGCTCTGGCTGTTCCTGGCCTGGCTGGGCATAGGCTGGATCACCGAATACCCGCCCAAGGCCCATCCTTCGGTCACGGTGCTGATGAAGGCGCATCGCCGCGAATGGATGCGACAATTCATCACACGCGACCCGCGCATCTTCGACAGCGCCATCCTGACCACCCTGCGCGAGGGCACGGCCTTCTTCGCCTCGGCCTGCCTGATCGCGGTGGGGGGCGGGCTGGCCCTGATCGGCAATACCGACCAGCTTGCCGGCGTGGCGCGCCAGTTCGACCTGGGCCATGTGCCGACGCTGAAATGGGAAATCAAGATCGTCGTGGTGCTGTTTTTCGTGGCCAATGCGCTGTTGCGCTTCGTCTGGTCGCACCGGCTCTTCGGCTATTGCGCGATCATCATGGCCTCGGTCCCGAACGAGCCCGACGACCCGCGCGCCCTGCCGCTGGCCATGCAGGCGGCCGATATCAACATCACCGCGGCGAAAAGCTTCAACTCGGGGCTGCGCTGCGTCTATTTCGCGCTGGGGGCGCTTGGCTGGCTGGCTGGACCGCTGGGCCTGTTCCTGGCCACCAGCTATGTGCTCTTCATCTCGTGGCGACGCGAATTTGCCTCACACTCGCGCCGGGCGATCATGAAGCTGGTCCCCGGCGAGACGGGCCTGCCACCAGGCAAGCCCGAGGGCGAGCAGCCCGGCCCCTGACAGCGCCACCGCCACCAGCCCCGAGGAACGCCAGCCCCAGCCCGCCGCCAGCGCCAGCCCCGCGAGCCAGGGCCCCAGCGCATTGGCGGCGTTGAAGGCGGCGTGGTTCATCGCCGCGGCCATGCTCTGCGCTTCGCCGGCGACCTCCATCAGCCGGGTCTGCAAGGGCACCACCATGCCCGAGCCCAGGCCCAGCAGGAAGGACGAGGCCAGCATCAGCCCCCAATTGCCCACCGCCCAGGCGGCGAAGGCCTGGGTCGCGGCCATGAACAGCATCAGCCGCAAGGCCGCGCCCCAGGTGCCGTGGCGCATGGTCAGCCGCGCGGCCAGGATGCTGCCCAGAGTGCCGCCGATGCCGAAGGCCGAAAGCGCGGCCGGGATCGCCCAGCCCGGCGCCTGTGTCGTCGCCAGGATTGCGGCCGAAAGATAGGAATAGACCGCAAAAAGCCCGCCGAAGCCGATGGCGCCGACCAGCAGGATCAGCATGACGGCCGGATTGCGCAGCGCCTTCAGCTCGGCCAGCGGCTGCGCATCCCTGGGCGCACCGACCCGCGGCGCCAGCCGCAGGATCAGCCAGCCCGCCAGCAGCGCCAGCACGCCGGGCAGCGCAAAGCCCCAGCGCCAGCCAAGCCCCTGCCCCAGCACCCCGGCCAGCGGCACCCCGGCGATATTGGCGATGGTCAGGCCCAGCAGCACCTGCGTCACCCCCTTGGCGCGCTGGTCCCGCGGCAGGGCATCGGCGGCAAACAGCATGGCCACGCCCAGGAAGCCGCCATGCGGCAGCCCGGCCAGGAAGCGGGTACCGACCAGGGTGCCATAGCCCGGCAGCACCGCCGCCAGCAGGTTCATCACCCCATAGGCCGCGATCAGGGCCGCCAGATAGCGCCGCCGCGGCAGCCGCGCGCCCAGGATCGAGGTGATCGGCGCGCCCACCACCACGCCCAGCGCATAGGCCGACACCACATGGCCGGCCTGCGGCTCGCTGATGCCGAGGTCGCTGGCATACCAGGGCAAGAGCCCCATGGCGGCGAATTCCGATGTGCCGATGGCGAAGGCGCCAAGGCCCAGGGCAAGGATGGCAAGCTTGAGATTGGGCTGCGGCGGCATGGCGGCACCTTCAGGGCTGGCGGATCTGGGAAAAACAGGCCCGCTAGCGTTAACAGATGCGACCATATGCCGCCAAGCCGCCTGCCGCGAAGTCCTGACATGCAATGGGCGCAAGGCTGCGACGGCATGCCGCCGGTTGTCTTCTTCGTTCCCCAAATACCCAAATCCCGCAGCGCGGGCAGGCGCAGCGTCGATGCGGCGACTGAACCTGCAATCTCGGCCCTGCAGAAAATCTTCCGATGAGTATTTTCGGAACGAAGAAGATACCGGGCCAGCGCCTCAGCCCGGCTGCCAGCGTGGCTTGCGCTTGTCGAAGAAGGCGGCGATGCCTTCCTGCGCCTCGTCGCCTTCCCAGACATCGACCAGGGCCTGGATGCTGGCCTCGATCTCGGCCTCGCCGATGGGCGGGCCGAGGCGGCGGGCCAGGCGCTTGGCTGCCGCCACCGCGCCGGGGGCGCAGGAGAGATAGGGCGCGATTTCGGCCTCGACGGCCGCGTCCAGCACCGCGGCATCGGCAAGGCTCGCCAGCAGGTTCAGCCGCATCGCCTCGCCCGCGTCGAAGAGGCGCGCGGACATGAAGACGCGGCGCGCCCTGTCCTCGCCCATGCGGGCCAGGACATAGGGGCCGATGGTGGCGGGGATCAGGCCGAGCCGGGTCTCGGTCAGGCCGAAGCGCGCCTCGGGCACGGCCACGGCGACATCGCAGACCGAGATCAGGCCGACCCCGCCGCCGAAAGCATTGCCCTGGACCCGGCCGATCAGCGGCTTGGGCAGGGTATTCAGCGCGTTCAGCATCATGGCGAGTTCGCGGGCGCCGGCCCGGCGGGTCTCGGCATCGGCGCGCATCTGCTCCTGCATCCAGCCCAGATCGCCGCCGGCGCAGAAGCTCTTGCCCTCGGCCGCCAGCACCACGACGCGCACCGCCGGATCGGCGCCGAGCGCCCGGGCGGCTTCGGTCAATTCGCGGATCATCTGCGCCGACAGCGCATTGTGCTTGTCCGCGCGCGCCAGCCACAGATGCGCCACGCCGCGGGCGTCGGTGTCGATGCGGATCGCCTCCATCATGCTCCTCCTCTCATCGCGCGCGCCATGGCGGCGGCCCGTTCGATCACCGCCATGTCGAGCCCGGTGTCATGGCCTTGCGCAGCCAGATGGGCGGCGACGGCTTCGGTCGCGACATTGCCCGCCGCACCGGGCGCATAGGGGCAGCCGCCCAGGCCCCCGACCGCGGCGTCGAAGACCCGCAACCCACGCGCAAGGCTCGCGTCGATATTCTCCAGCGCCCGGCCGGCGGTGTCGTGGTAATGGCCAGCCAGCCTGTCGGGCGGCAGTTCCTGCAGCACGGCGGAGAGCATGGCATCGATGGTCTCGGGCCGGCCCTGGCCGATGGTGTCGCCCAGGCTGACCTCGTAGCAGCCCATGTCGCGCAGGGCGGCGGTGACCCGGGCGACATTCGCGGGCGGCACCGGCCCATCGAAGGGGCAATCCGTCACCACCGAAACATAGCCGCGCAGCGGAATGCCGTCGGCCCGCGCCGCCTCGGCCACGGGCGCGAAGCGTTCCAGGCTTTCGGCGATGCTGGCGTTCAGGTTGGCGCGCGAGAAGCCTTCCGAGGCCGAGGCGAAGATCGCCACCTCGTCCGCGCCGGCCGCCCGCGCCGCCTCGTAGCCGCGCAGGTTGGGGGTCAGCACCGCGTAGCGGATGCCGGGCCGCCGGGCGATGCCGGCCATGACCTCGGCCGCGTCGGCCATCTGCGGCACCCATTTCGGCGGCACGAAGCTGGTGACCTCGATGCGCCGGAAGCCGGCCTGCGACAGCAGGTCGACCAGCGCGATCTTTTCCGCCGCCGGGATCGGGCGCTTTTCGTTCTGCAGGCCGTCGCGGGGGCCGACTTCGAAGATCTCAACCTTGGACATCGGGCACCTCGTAGAAATCGCGGTCATAGATCGCGTCGCCCCCGGCGCGGGTGGCGGCGCGGCGATAGGCGGGACGCGCCGTCATGCGGTCGCGATAGGCCGCCAGCGCCGGATGGTCGGCGGCGGGCAGGAAGCGGAACAGCGCCTCGATATTGAAGCCCAGCATGCAATCGGCGGCGGAAAACCCGGAGAGCAGCGTCTCGCGCCCCGCCAGATGATCGTCCAGTGCCCGGGCGGTGACGGCCAGCCGTTTCGTGTCGAGGCGCATCAGCGGGATCGAGCGCGCGCTTTCGGGCCGCAGGAAGATATGGTGGATGTTCAGGGCCTGCAGGATATTCGCCTGGGTCTCGGCGAAATGCACCCATTCCAAGAAATCGCCGCGCTCGGGCGCGCCCGGTTTCGGGGCCAGCCTGCCCTCGCGCTCGGTCAGGTATTGCAGGATGGCGCCGGATTCGAAGATGGCGCGGCCGTCGATTTCCAGCGCCGGGATGCGGCCTGCGGGGGACAGCGCGCGGAACGCGGCGCTGCGCAGGCTGCCGTCGGTCAGCGACCAGAGCCGCAATTCGCAATCGAGCCCCAGTTCCTCGATCAGCCAGAGCACGCGCATCGAGCGCGAGCCGGGGACGTGATGCAGGATCATGCGTGTTCTTCCTCCTCCAGCCGGATCAGGGCGGCGCCGGCCTCGACCTGGTCGCCGGCCTGGGCGAAGACCTCGGCCACGCGACCGTCGCGGGCGGCGGTCAGCGTATGCTCCATCTTCATCGCCTCGAGGATCGCCAGCGGCTCGCCCGCCGCCACCTCCTGCCCCGGCTCGACGAAGATCACCTTGACGAGGCCCGGCATCGGCGACAGCGTCATGCCGCCGCCCGCCTCCTCGCCGCCGCGCGCCAGCGGGTCGAGGGGGGCGAGCGTCAGCGAGCGGCCGCCGAAGACGCTGGTGCCCGCGGCGTGGTTGACGATGCGCGAGCGGCGCGGGCTGCCGTCGACCCACCAGCGCCCGCCCTCATAGCCGATCTCATGCGTGCTGCCGTCCAGCGTGACGCGGGCGGCACCGGGGCCCAGCACCTCCAGCACCGCCTCGCCGCCCTCCCAGGCGATGGTGCGGCGCAGGGGCTGCCAAAGGGTGATGCCACCGCGCAGCATCGGATCGTCCAATCCGGCAAGGCCGAGGACCGCTAGCGCCTTGGCCCGCGGATCGGGCTCGGCGGCGGCGACCAGCGCCTGAAGGTCGCGGGCGATCAGGCCGGTATCGACCTCGCCCTTGCCGAAGCCCTCGTGCCGGGTCAGCGCGATCAGGAAATCGACATTGGTGACCGAACCCGCCACCTCGGTATCGACCAGCGCCGATTCCAGTGCCCGCAGCGCGATGGCGCGGGTCGCGCCATGGGTGACGATCTTGGCGATCATCGGATCATACCAGGGCGAGATGGTGTCGCCGGGCCGTACCCCGGTCTCGATCCGGGCATGGTCGGGAAAGCGCAGATGCGCAAGGGTTCCGGTGGCGGGCAGGAAGCCCGCCGGCACGTCCTCGGCATAGAGCCGGGCCTCGAAGGCATGGCCGGTGATGGTCAGATCCTCCTGCCGGGCCGGCAGGGGCTCGCCGCTGGCGACGCGCAGCTGCCATTCCACCAGATCGACGCCGGTGATCAGTTCGGTCACCGGATGCTCGACCTGCAGGCGGGTGTTCATCTCCATGAACCAGAAACCGTCGGGGCGCAGGCCCTGGCTGGCATCGACGATGAATTCGACCGTGCCGGCGCCGGCATAGCCGATGGCCTCGGCGGCGCGGGCGGCGGCCGCGCCCATGGCCGCGCGCATCTCGGGCGTCATGCCGGGGGCCGGGGCTTCCTCGATCACCTTCTGGTGACGGCGTTGCAGCGAGCAGTCGCGTTCGAACAGGTGCAGCGCGCGGCTGCCGTCGCCAAAGACCTGCACCTCGATATGGCGGGGCTGCTGGATGTATTTCTCGATCAGCACCGCCGGGTTGCCGAAGGCGGTGGCGGCCTCGCCCTGCGCCGATTGCAGCGCGGCCGGGAAGTCCCGCGCATGCTCAACCAGGCGCATGCCCTTGCCGCCGCCGCCGGCCACCGCCTTGATCAGCACCGGATAGCCGATTCTGTCGGCCTGGTCCGCCAGATGGGCGGCGTCCTGGTTCTCGCCGTGATAGCCGGGCACGACCGGCACGCCCGCCTCGGCCATCAGCGCCTTGGCGGCGTCCTTGAGGCCCATCTTGCGGATGGCGTCGGCCGAGGGGCCGATGAAGGCCAGCCCCGCCGCCGTCACCGCATCGACGAAATCCGGGTTCTCGCTGAGGAAGCCGTAGCCGGGATGGATGGCCTGCGCGCCGGTCTCGCGCGCGGCCTGGATGATGGCGTCGCCGCGCAGGTAGCTGTCCCTGGGCGCCGGACCGCCGATCGGCACGGCCTCGTCGGCCATGGCGACGTGGCGGGCGCCGCGATCGGCCTCGGAATAGACTGCGACGGTGCGCACGCCCAGCTTGCGGGCGGTGTCGATGACCCGGCAGGCGATCTCGCCGCGGTTGGCGATCAGGATCTTCTGGAACATGGGCAGCTCCTCGTGGCGCGGGCGGCGCCGGGGGTTTCACACCCCCGGACCCCCGTGGGGTATTGGGGAAACGGAGAAATCATCGGCGGGCCTCGTCCACCGCACGGCGAAGCGTGGCGTGGCTGGCGGCGTCGAAGCCGACCAGAGTTACCTCGAGGCCGGCGCCGTGGCCGAGGATGGTGGCCACGGCGATGCGGGCGGCACGCTCGGCCGGGAAGCCGTAGATGCCGGTCGAGATCGCCGGGAAGGCGATGCGGGCGAGGTCATGGGCCTGGGCGAGGAGCAGGCTGTGGCGATAGGCGCTGGCGAGCAGCGCGTCCTCCTCCGCCCCGCCGCCCCGCCAGACCGGGCCGACGGCATGGATCACGTAGCGGGCCGGCAGGGCGTAGCCGCGGGTGATGCGGGCCTCGCCGGTCGGGCAGCCGCCGATGCTGCGGCATTCGTCGAGCAGTTCGGGCCCGGCGGCGCGGTGGATGGCGCCGTCCACCCCGCCGCCGCCCAGCAGGCTGCGATTGGCGGCGTTGACGATGGCGTCCATGGCGAGCCGGGTGATGTCGCCTTGCAGGGTGGTGAGGCGGGGCCGGTCCATGGCCGTCACATCCGGAAGATGCCGAAGCGGGTCGGCTCGATCGGCGCGTTGAGGCTGGCGCGCAGGCTCAGCGCCAGCACGTCGCGGGTCTTGCGCGGGTCGATGATGCCGTCGTCCCAGAGCCGGGCCGAGGCATAGAGCGGGTGGGACTGGCGCTCGAACATCTCGATGGTGGGGCGCTTGAACTCGGCCTCTTCCTCGGGCGACCAGCTGCCGCCCTGGCGCTCGATCCCCTCGCGGCGCACGGTGGCGAGCACGCCCGCCGCCTGCTCGCCGCCCATCACCGAGATGCGCGAATTGGGCCAGGTCCAGAGGAAGCGCGGCCCGTAGGCGCGGCCGGCCATGCCGTAATTGCCGGCGCCGAAGCTGCCGCCGACCAGCATGGTGATCTTGGGCACGCTGGTGGTCGCCACCGCCGTCACCATCTTGGCGCCGTGCCGGGCGATGCCCTCGTTCTCGTATTTGCGGCCGACCATGAAGCCGGTGACATTCTGCAGGAAGACCAGCGGGATGCCGCGCATCGAGCAGAGTTCGATGAAATGCGCGCCCTTCTGCGCGGCCTCCGAGAAGATCACGCCGTTATTGGCGACGATGCCGATGGGGCAGCCTTCGAGATGCGCGAATCCCGTCACCAGCGTCTCGCCGAAGCGGGCCTTGAACTCGTCGAAGCGCGAGCCGTCCACGACGCGCGCGATCACCTCGCGGATGTCATAGGGGATCTTCAGGTCGGCGGGGACGACGCCCAGGATCTCCTCGGGGTCATGGGCCGGGGGCTCGGGGGGTTGCCATTGCACGGTCGCAGGCAGGCTGCGGTTGAGGTTCCCAATGGCGCGGCGGGCGAGGGCGAGGGCATGGGCGTCGTCCTCGGCCAGGTAGTCGGCCACGCCCGAAAGCCGGGTGTGCACGTCGCCGCCGCCCAGATCCTCGGCCGAGACCACCTCGCCGGTCGCGGCCCGGACCAAGGGCGGTCCGGCGAGGAAGATCGTGCCCTGGCCCTTGACGATGATCGTCACGTCGGACATGGCCGGGACATAGGCGCCGCCCGCCGTGCAGCTGCCCATGACCACGGCGATCTGCGCGATGCCCTTGGCCGACATCCGCGCCTGGTTGTAGAAGATGCGGCCGAAATGGTCGCGGTCGGGAAAGACCTCGTCCTGGTTGGGCAGGTTGGCGCCGCCGGAATCGACCAGGTAGACGCAGGGCAGCTGGCATTCCTCGGCGATCTCCTGCGCGCGCAGGTGCTTTTTCACCGTCATCGGGTAATAGGTGCCGCCCTTGACCGTGGCATCGTTGGCCACCACCATCACCTCTTGCCCATGCACCCGGCCGATGCCGGCGATCACGCCCGCGCAGGGCGCGGCGCCGTCATACATGCCATGCGCGGCCGTGGCGCCGATCTCCAGGAAGGGCGAGCCGGGATCGAGCAGATTCGCCACCCGCTCGCGCGGCGGCATCTTGCCGCGGGCGACATGGCGCTCCAGCGCCTTCGCGCCGCCGCCCGACGCCGCGGCCAGCGCCGCCTCGCGCACGGTTTCCAGCATGGCCAGATGCGCCGCGCGATTGGCGCGGAAGGTTTCCGAGGAAGGCAGGACCGAGGTGCCAAGCTTCATCGCATCATCCTTTCGGGCAGGGTGCCGGAGATCTGCGCCAGTTTGTCGCAGGTCGGCCAAAAGCGGAAATCTTGATCCAGATCAACGTCGAAGCCCGAAGCAAGGCGCGATGAGCGGACATGCGACAAGAAGAGAGGATCGCCATGAGACACAAGCTTGCCATTGCCGCGGCACTTGCCGCGCTTGCTTCGCCTGCACTTGCGCAATCGCAAGGCGAATGGACGCTCGGCTTCGGGATCGCGCATGTGAATCCGAAATCGGACAATGGCGTGCTGGCAGGGCCGACGCCGATCAGCATCGACGACAGCACCCGCCCCAGCATCACCTTCGAATATTTCATCCGCGACAATATCGGCATCGAGGTGCTGGGCGCCCTGCCCTTCAAGCATTCGATCAAGTCGAACGGGACCGAGATCGGCACGGTCAAGCACCTGCCGCCGGTCGTCTCGCTGCAATATCACTTTGACATGCATCCGCGCTGGAAGCCCTTTGTCGGCCTGGGCGTGAACTTCACCGGTTTCTGGGACGGCGAGGCCAAGGGGCCGCTGGCCGGCAGCGAATTGCGGGTCAAGAACAGCTGGGGCCTGGCCGCGCATCTGGGCGTGGATCACTGGATCAACGACCGCTCGGCCCTGCGCGCCGACCTGCGCTGGATCGACATCAATGCCGATGTCGAGCTGGACGGCGCCAATATCGGCTCGGTCGATGTCGATCCGGTGGTTGCCGGCATCAGCTATGTGATCAAGTTCTAGGCCGCCGTCACGGCCTTGCGGGGGGCGCTGCCATCGGCGGCGCCCCTTTTGCGTGTCTCTGCTCATCGCCGTCCTGTTCATCGCGGGTCTACCAGCGCCATGAGCAGCGCCACCTGCCGCGCCGTCTCGTCCCGGATGCAGCGGGCACGGGCCAGGTCGCCCTTGCCCTCGGCCGCCGCGTCCCGGACCTGGTTGCACAGATCCTCGCGGAACTGCAGCCAACTGCGCTCGGCCTGGCGCAGCATCTCCTGCGCCCCGTTGTCCTTCTTTCCCTGGGCCTTCAGCGCCGCCTCGTAGA
The DNA here is from genome assembly GCF_046335115.1 of Paracoccus sp. P2. Taxonomy (NCBI): domain Bacteria; kingdom Pseudomonadati; phylum Pseudomonadota; class Alphaproteobacteria; order Rhodobacterales; family Paracoccaceae; genus Paracoccus; species Paracoccus sp. P2. Next base: position 17,942 of record NZ_JBGOSN010000030.1, read on the forward strand.
CCCCGGTCAGCTTCGCCTCCCAGGCCTGATGCGAGGCGTCGAGGCAGTTCGCCATCGGAAAATCCGGGTCGTCGCCGGTATATTTGCCGCGTGCGTAGTCGAGGCAGGCTTCCATGCCGGTCGCGGCGCAATCGGCGCGGGTGCCTTGGGTCGAGGCATCGGCAAGGCAACGGTCGATGGCGGCGGGATCGAAGCCCGAGGCATCGCCGGCCAAGCATGGCGCCGCCAGCAGCAGGGCCAGCGCGCATCCGGCCAGGCGGTTCATTCCATCCCCTCCGCGATGTCGCGCAGGCGCAGCGCCTGTTCGGCCGTCAGGCGCAGCACGCAATCCTGGGCTGCCGGACCGCCCAGCGTGCCGCCCTGATAGCGCAGGCTCTCATAGCGGCAAGAGGCATCGCGGAAGGCGATCCAGTGGCGCTGCGCCTGCTGCAGGGCCGGGGCCGCCGGTTCGGCGGCCGAGCCGAGATCGGCCAGTTCCGCATCCGCCGCCTTGGCGGCCTTCAGCGCCCGCTCGTAATAGCCGTTCAGCAGCGTGTCCCAATCCTTCGCCTCATGGCCCAGGCATTCCACCATGCCCACGGTGGTCTCGCCGCCCGGAGTCGCCATGCATTGCGTCGAGGCCTGGCCAATGCAGCTTCGCAGCCCCGGCGCGGCGNCCTTCGCCTCATGGCCCAGGCATTCCACCATGCCCACGGTGGTCTCGCCGCCCGGAGTCGCCATGCATTGCGTCGAGGCCTGGCCAATGCAGCTTCGCAGCCCCGGCGCGGCGCTGGCATCGGCTTCCGCATCCGCAATGCATTTCGCGAAACCATCGGCATCGTATCGCGGGCCGTCCTGGGCCAGCGCCGGGCCGGCGGCCAGCAGCAGGGACAGGACAAGCGGGCGCATCAGGCGATCTCCATCAGCTGGCGACCGATCAGCATGCGGCGGATTTCCGAGGTGCCGGCGCCGATCTCCATCAGCTTGGCGTCGCGGAACAGCCGGCTGACCACCGAATCGTTCAGGAAGCCCGCGCCCCCCAGCGCCTGCACCGCCTGATGCGCCTGCACCATGGCTTGTTCGCTGGCGTAAAGCACCGCGCCCGCCGCATCCTGTCGCGTCACCTTGCCGGCATCGCAGGCTTTCGCCACCTCGTAGACATAGGCCCGCGCCGTGTTCAGCGCGACATACATGTCGGCGATCTTGCCCTGCATCAGCTGGAACGAACCGATCGGCTGGCCGAACTGCTTGCGTTCCTTGACATAGGGCATCACCTCGTCGAGGCAGGCGGCCATGATGCCGGTGCCGATGCCCGACAGCACCAGCCGCTCGTAATCGAGGCCGGACATCAGCACCCGCACGCCCTTGCCTTCCTCGCCCAGCACGTTCTCGAAGGGCACCTCGCAATCCTGAAAGATCAACTCGCCGGTGTTCGAGCCGCGCATGCCCAGCTTGTCGAAATGCGGGCTGGTCGAGAAGCCCTTCATGCCGCGTTCGACGATGAAGGCGGTGATGCCCTTGCTGCCGGCCTCGGGGTCGGTCTTGGCATAGACCACCAGCGTATGGGCGTCGGGCGCGTTGGTGATCCAGTATTTGTTGCCGTTCAGCACATAGCGGTCGTTCTTCTTCTCGGCCCGCAGCTTCATGCCGACCACGTCGCTGCCCGCGCCTTCCTCGGACATGGCCAGCGCACCGACCGCCTTGCCGCTGCACAGGTCGGGCAGGTATTTCGCCCGCTGCTCGTCGGTGCCGTTCAGCTTGATCTGGTTCACGCAAAGATTGGAATGCGCGCCATAGGACAGGCTGACCGAGGCCGAGGCGCGGGCGATCTCCTCGGTGGCGATCACATGCGCCAGATAGCCCATGCCGCTGCCGCCGAACTCCTCGGGCACGGTGATGCCCAGAAGGCCCAGATCGCCCATCTCGCGCCACAGCTCGTTCGGAAAGGCGTTGCTGCGGTCCACCTCGGCCGCGATGGGCTTCACCCGCTCCTGCGCCCAGCGATGGACGGTGTCGCGCAGGGCGTTCACGTCCTCGCCCAGGTCGAACTGCATTCCCGCGGTGAACATCGGCCATCTCCTCCATTTATTGAACGAGTGTTCATTTAACTGATTTATGCCGCCGGGGCGGGGCCCGCGTCAAGCCTTCTGTGCGGCATCTCCTCTTGCGGTCGATCCTGCGCCGGCCGAGGCTTCGTTGACAAGCCTGTCCCCTCGCGCCATTCCTGCCGCGGAAAGCCGCAAGGATGCCCGATGAGCCCGCTTCCCGATACCGCCGCGCGGCTGCTGATCCTGCGCCACGCGCCACTGGCCCAACCTGGACTGGCAGGGCGGCGCGACGTGGCGGCGGATTGCAGCGACCGGGCAACACTCGCCTGGGCGCGCACGGCGCTGGCTGTGGCGGGAACGCATTGGTCCAGCCCCGCCCTGCGCTGCCGGCAGACCTGCGCGGCTCTGGAGCTGGACCCCGAATGGCACCCCGCCCTGTGGGAGCAGGATTTCGGCGCCTGGGAGCAGCCCGGCGCCGCCATCCCGGACCTTGGCCCGCTGCCGCCCGCGGAACTTGCCCGCCAGCGCCCCCCGGGGGGCGAAAGCTTCCTCGACATGGCGGCGCGGGTGCAGCCGCTGCTGGCGCGCGCGCAGGGCACGGTGGCGGTGATCGCCCATGCCGGCACGGTGCGCGCCGCCCTGGCCCTGGCGGTCGGCCCGGCGGCACTGTCCTTTTCCGTGGCGCCGCTGTCGCTGACCATCCTGTCGCGCAGCCCTGCCGGCTGGGCCGTCGAGGCCGTCAACCGGGTCGCGCCCCAGGCCGCGCCATGATCCTGTCGCAGGACACGCTGACCATTGCGCTGGTGGCGCTGCTGGTCGATGCGCTGATCGGCTGGCCCGAGGCGCTCTATCGCCGCATCTCGCATCCGGTGGTCTGGCTCGGGCGGCTGATCTCGGCGCTGGACGCCCGCTGGAACAGGGGTGGGCATCGCATCGCCCGCGGCGCGCTGGCGGTGGGGGTGACGGTCGGCACGGCGCTGCTTCCGGCGCTGCTGCTGACCTGGGCGCTCGCGCCGCTGCCCTTGGGCCCCGTCCTGCTGGGCGTGCTGGCCTGGCCGCTGGTCGCCACCCGCTCGCTGCACGACCATGTCGCCGCGGTGGCGCGACCCTTGGCCGAGGGGGATGTACCGGCGGCGAAAGCGGCGGTGGCGATGATCGTCGGCCGCGACCTGGACGACCGGCCCGAGCCCATCGCCCGCGCGGCGCTGGAAAGCCTGGCCGAGAACGCCTCGGACGGCGTGGTCGCGCCCCTGTTCTGGGCAGCGGTGGCCGGTCTGCCGGGAATCGCCGCCTACAAGGCGATCAACACGCTCGATTCGATGATCGGCCACATGAGCCCGCGCCATGCGCTGTTCGGGCGGGCGGCGGCACGGCTGGACGATCTGGTGAACCTGCCGGCCTCGCGGCTGACGGCGCTGCTGTTCCTGCTGGCCGCGCCGCCTGCCGGAGGACGCGCGGCAGGGGTGATCCGGCGCGACGCGCGCCGCCACCGCTCGCCCAATGCCGGCTGGCCCGAGGCCGCCATGGCCGGCGCGCTGGACGTGCGCCTGTCCGGCCCGCGCCGCTATCACGGCGTGGAAAGCCCCGAGCCATGGCTGAACGGGGCCGCTCGCGACCCCGGCGCAACGGACCTGCTGCGCGGGCTGGCGCTTTATCGCCGGGCGATGGCGCTGCTGGGTTTGGGTCTGGCGCTGGCGATTCCGCTCTAGGACCAGTCGAAGAAATCGGCCGGCGCCCGGCCGCGCAATTCCTCGGCCAGGTCGGTGCCCATGGCTGCGCCCTCCGAGGCCGGACCGATGCGCTCGCCCGCGATGACCTCGCTGCCGTCGGGGCGCAGGATCTCGCCGCGCAGCCGCAGCCGGTCGCCATCCAGTTCCGCCAGCCCGGCGATGGGCGTCTGGCAGGAGCCGTCGAGCCGGGCGAGGAAGGCGCGCTCGGCCGTCACCCGCAGCGCGCTGTCCCGGTCCGAGATCGCCGCCAGCAGCGCGGCAATGCGCGCGTCATCGGCGCGCCGCTCGACCCCGATGCAGCCCTGCGCCACCGCGGGCAGCATCTCGTCGGGATCGACCGCGCCGCGCGCGACATGCAGCATGCCCAGCCGCGTCAGCCCCGCCATGGCCAGGAAGGTCGCCACGGCCACGCCTTCCTCCAGCTTTTTCAACCTGGTCTGCACGTTTCCTCGAAACTCGACCAGGTTCAGGTCGGGCCGCCGCGCCGCCAGCTGCGCCCGCCGCCGCAGGCTCGATGAACCGACGACAGCACCCTGGGGAAGCTCGGAAATCGCCGCGAACCGGGCGCTGACAAAGGCGTCGCGCACATCCTCGCGCGGCAGGTAGCAGTCGATCACCAGCCCCTCGGGCTGGATCGTCGGCATGTCCTTCATGGAATGCACGGCGATGTCGATCTCGCCCGCCAGCAGCGCATCCTCGATCTCGCGGGTGAACAGGCCCTTGCCGCCGATCTCCTTCAGCGGGCGGTCCAGAACGCGGTCGCCGGTGGTCTTGATCACCACGATCTCGAAGGACTTGGCGGCAAGGCCATGCGCGGCCATCAACCGGTCGCGGGTTTCATGCGCCTGCGCCAGCGCAAGCGCCGAGCCGCGGGTGCCGATGCGGATGGGGTTCTGGGGGTCGGGCATCTGGGTCATGGCACAGGGCTTAGCGCCCCCCCTCGGCCTTGACAACGGGGACGCGCGCGCCATGAAGGGGGCGAGAGGTGAATTATGTCCGAAAAAACCATCCTGCGCGCGCTGAAGGGCGAGCGTTTGCCCGTTCCGCCCGTCTGGATGATGCGCCAGGCCGGCCGCTACCTGCCGGAATACCGCGCCACCCGCGCCCAGGCCGGCGACTTTTTGTCGCTGTGCTACACCCCCGACCTGGCGGCCGAGGTCACGCTGCAACCGATCCGCCGCTATGGTTTCGACGCGGCGATTCTCTTTGCCGACATCCTGCTGCTGCCGCAGGCGCTGGGGCTCGACCTGTGGTTCGTGACCGGCGAGGGGCCGCGGCTTTCCACCATCACCAGCGCCGCCGGGGTGGCGGCCCTGAAGCCGGCCGAGGCGATCCACGACACGCTGGCGCCGGTCTATGAAACCGTCCGCATCCTGGCGCGCGAACTGCCGCGGGAAACCACGCTGATCGGCTTTGCCGGCGCACCCTGGACCGTCGCGACCTATATGGTCGCCGGCCGCGGCACCCCCGACCAGGCCCCGGCCCACGGCTTCAAGGCCGAGGATCGCGCCGCCTTCGCCGCGCTGATCGACCGCATCACCGAGGCGACCATCGACTATCTCTCGGCCCAGATCGATGCCGGGGCCGAGGTGGTGAAGCTGTTCGACAGCTGGGCCGGCTCGCTCAAGGGCCGGGACTTCGACGATTTCGCAGTCGAGCCCGCGCGCCGGATCATCGCCGCGCTCAAGGCCCGCCACCCCGGCGTGCCGGTGATCGCCTTCCCGCGCGAGGCCGGGCCGCGCTATGCGGGCTTTGCCCGTGCCACGGGGGCCGATTGCGTGGCGCTGGACAATTCGGTCGGCGCCGACTGGGCGGCGGCACAGGTGCAGAAGGACAGCTGCGTGCAGGGCAACCTGGACCCGCGCCTGCTGGTCACGGGCGGCGAGGAACTCGTCTCCGAGACGCGGCGGATCGTGAGGGCCTTCTCGCAGGGGCCGCATATCTTCAACCTCGGCCATGGCATCACCCCCGAGGCCGACCCCGAGAACGTCGCGCGGATGCTGGAGGCGATCCGCGTTTGATGGGCGGGGTCGGGGCTTGAGCTGGATCCTCGCCACGCTGATCGCCGCCGCGGCCCAGACCGGGCGCAATGCGGCGCAGCGCCGGCTGACCGCGGAACTCGGCACCATGGGCGCGACCGCCGTGCGCTTCCTCTTCGGCCTGCCCTTCGCGGCGCTGGTGCTGGCGGGGCTGGCGGCGCTGGTGCCTGTGCCCCTGCCCGATGCGGCGGTGCTGCTCTGGGCGGCGCTGGGGGCCGCCTCGCAGATCGCCGCCACCGCGCTGATGCTGGTGACGATGGAAAGCCGCGGCTTCGGCGTCACCACCGCGCTGATCAAGACGGAACCGGTGACGCTGGCGCTGATCGGCGCCCTGATCCTGGCCGAGCCGCTGGGCCCCGTCCGCATGGCGGCGATCGTCACGGCGACGCTGGGCGTGGTGCTGATGTCGGGGGCCGACTGGCGGCGCGGCACCTGGCGCGCGGCGGGCCTCGGCATCGCGGCCGGGGCGCTGTTCGGGCTTTCGGCCATCGGCTTTCGCGGCGCGATCCTTGCCCTGCCCTTCGGCGCCGAGCCGGTGCGGGCCGCCACCGTCCTGCTGCTCAGCCTGGCCCTGCAAAGCGCGATCATGCTGGCCTGGCTGGGCGCGCTCGACCGCGCGGCGCTGAGGGGTATCGCCCGGCACTGGCGCGGTTCGCTGGGCGCGGGCGCGCTGGGAGCGCTGGCCTCGCTGTTCTGGTTCCTGGGCTTCGCGCTGACAGCGGCGGCCAATGTCCGCACGCTGGCCCTGGTCGAGGTGGTGATGGCGCAGCTCGTCTCGGGCCGGGTGTTCCGCGAAGGCATCTCGGGGCGGCAGGTGGCGGGCATGGCGCTGATCGTGCTGGGCGTCGCCGCGCTGATCGCGGCAAGCCACGGATAAGGCCGCCCGCCTGCGCCCCGAAAAAACCCTGCCCATGACGAACGCGCGCGCGCCGCATGGGTATTTGGAGAACAGAGAAGATCGGGGCCGCACCCGGCTTCTTCTTCGTTGCACAAATACCCAAATCGCGGCGGCGCCACCGGATCGGCCTTTCCGCCCCTCGCGCCGCGGGCTAACAAGGGCACATGACCCTGCCCGCCCTTTCCCCCGATCAGGCCGAAGCCTGGGATGCGCTTGCCGCCGCGCTCGAGGAGTCCGGCATCGACCTGGTCTCGGAGGAGATCGCGCCGCCGCAGCCCGGCAAGGGCCGGGTCATGGCGGTGATCGGCAAGGCCGGCTCGGGCAAGACCCTGCTGCTTGCCGAACTGACCAAGGCGCTGAAGGCGGCCGGGGTCGATATCGTCTCGGGCGATTACGAGGGCAAGAAGCGCAAGGACCGCCGCACCGTCGCCATCCTGGCCCCCACCAACAAGGCGGCCTTCGTGCTGCGCATGCGCGGCGTGCCGGCGACCACGATCCACCGCATCCTCTATACCCCGGTCTACGACCCGGAATACGAACGCATCGCCGACTGGCTGACCGGCGCGGGCGAGCGCCCCTCGGTCGAGGGGCTGATGGAAGGGCTGACCGAGGCGGCGCTGGACCGGGCAAAGGCCTTTTACGACCAGCATGCCTCGATCCCCGGCGCCCTGGCCGCCGCCGGCCTGCGCGGCTCGGACTTCATCCGCGGCTGGAAGCGGCGCGAGGACGGGCTGGACATCGGGCTGGTCGACGAAGCCTCGATGCTGGACGAGCGCCAGTTCGACGACCTGCGCGAGATCTTTCCGCTGCTGATCCTGTTCGGCGATCCGGCGCAGCTGGCCCCGGTCGGTCAATCGGGCCAGATGGTCTTCGACCGGCTGGCCGCCCCGCAGCGGCTGATGCTGAGCCGCATCCACCGCCAGGAGGGCGACAGCCCGATCCTGGACCTCGCGCATGCGCTGGCCGATCCGGCGCTGCAATTCGACGGCTTCGAGCGCATGATCCGCGACGCCGCCAGCCGCGATCCGCGCGTGACCTGGGCCGAACGGGTGGAATCCGACCTGATGGCGCAAAGCCCGGTGCTGGTCTGGCGCAACATCACCCGCATCAAGCTGATCCAGGCCTTCCGCTCGGCCTATGGCGCGCCGGGCGATGCGCTGCTGCCGGGCGAACCCTTGATCTGCGACGGGCTGGAACTGCCGCTGAAGCACCGCAAGAAGCGCATCGACCTGGAGGCGCGCGGGCTGATCAAGGGCGCGCAGGTGATCTATCTGGGCCCCGGCCGCAAGCCCGGCTTCTCGCGCCTGCATGTCGTGGGCGCCGAGGAGCCGCGGCTTTCCGCCGCCTCGATCGTCAAGATCGAGATGCCGGATGTCGAGGAGCCCTTCATCCCCTATGCCGCCCGCATGGGCGCGGCCTTCCTGCATGGCGCCGCGGTGACGATCCACAAGGCGCAGGGCAGCCAATGGCCCGACGTGCAAGTCTTTGCCCCCGATATCGCCGCCGCCGCCTGGTCCGGCCGGTCCGAGGCCGGCATCGCGCTGTGGAAGCGGCTGGCCTATGTCGCCATCACCCGCGCGCAGGAGCGGCTGCATTGGGTGGTGAAATCGCGGCTGGCCCGGCCCTCGGCACCGCTGCGGACCGATCACCTGGAGGCCCCGGCCGCGGTGCTGGAACTGGCCGCCGAGGCCCAGGAATAGCCGCAGGAGCCTAGCTAGCCGCGCCGCGACAGCTTGCGCGCCGCCGTGTTCGGGCGCAGCTGGATCATGCGCAGCTCCAGCGCCTCGGCCAGCGCTTCGCGCGGGATGCCGGTTTCCTGCGACAGCCGCAGCAGGCCGAAATGCACGCGGGCGAGTTCCTGATAGTAGCGGGTGAAGCTGTAATTGATCGAGGCCCCGGCCAGCGCGCCCAGCACCGGCACCGCCTGCGCCGCCAGCTTCTGCGCCAGCGAGGCCGAGAGCCGCGGCGCCACCCGCGCGATCAGCGCCTGCACGGTCTGTCCGGTGATGGTCATGCGCGCCGCCAGCAGCCCCAGGTCGGTGCCGTCGTCATCCGAAAGCGGCCCCGCCGAGGCAAAGACATGCAGCGCCTCGCGCCGGGCCTCGTCCGAGACCGGGTCGAAGCCGTGTTCGGCGGCGATGTCCATGATGGCGCGCAAAAGCAACGTCACCGTCACCGGCAGTTCCAGCGCCGCGCCGCCGACCCCGGCCAGCCCGCCCACCGCGCCCGATGTGGTCGAGAGCAGGCGGTTGAACAGATCGCCCCGTTCCCGCAGCACCCCGCGCGACCGCGAGGCGGCGTCGAAGGCGCGGTTCAGCGCCGCGAGCGTGATCCGGTCCACCCGCCCGCGCACCGAGGGCGGCAGGCGCTCGATCAGCCCCTCGGCCTTGCCGCCGATGGCCGTCAGCAATTCCATCGCCACGCCGCCCGCCTGGAGATAGCGCCGGGCCAGCCGGTCGATCGCCGCATGCACGGTCGGGTCGTCGATCGGCGGCAGGACGGCCTGGTGGACGGGGATTTGGCTTTGTTCGGTCATCCTGCGGATACCCTGCAATGTCTTGGCTGTGCTAGAACTGGGCGTTGGCAAGGGAACCCGCAACCCGTCGCGCGGGTTCCGCTGGCGAATGGGCAGCCCGGCGCCGGAAGACGGGCAGAACAGCAAAGACACGGAAGACGAGGAAGATCGCAATGAACATCCGCCGCACGATCCCCGCCCTGACATTGACCGCCGCGCTGGCGCTGGGGCCGGCCGCCCTGGCGCAGGAGAGCGGGGCACAGGACACCGGGATGCAAGACACGGCAACGCAAGAGACGGGGGCGCAGGCGACGGCCGGGCAATCGGCCGGACAGGCAGCCGCCGCCGATATGGGCCTGACGCTGGCCGATCTGGGCAAGGACCAGGGCCTGACCGCCGCGGTCGAGAAGATGGCCGAGGGCCACCAGATGCCCGAATGGCTGAGCGAAGGCGCGGTGATCTCGCCCAGCCAGAGGGTCGCCTTCGGCGGCCAGGACTATCTGGCCATGACCGCCTGCAAGCAGCACGATTGCGCGGCAAACCAGTTCGCGGTGCTTTATGCGCCGGGCAGCGGGACGGCCCATGGCGTGCTTTCGGTGCGCGACGGCGAGGGGGCGGAACTGCTGACCTGGCTCGGCATGGCCGGCGGGCCCGAGACGATCGACGGGCGCACCATCCTTTATGCGGCGCTGACCGGCAGCCTGGCCAATCATCCGCAGGATTTCATCTATGCCGAGTGATCGGGCGGCGCGAGACCGGCGCCGCCCTCGCGGCGCATCTCGCGCTGGCCGGGTGCGGATTCGCCGGTCTCGCGCTCGACCGTTCCGGTGATGCCGGCCCAGGCGCCGGGCACCAGTTCCAGCCCCAGGACGCGGTCGGGGTTGGTGGGCGGCGGCATCTCGACGCCTTCGAGCTTCCAAAAGCCAAAGCGTTGATAATAAGGAAGATCGCCCACCAGCATCACCCGCTGCCACCCCATCTCGGCCGCCCGTGTCAGGCTTTCGCGCATCAGCAGCGCCCCCAGCCCCTCGCCCTGCGTGGTCGGATGCACCGCGACGGGGCCCAAGAGCAGCACCGGCCGCCCGGCCACGCGCACCGGCCAATAGCGGATCGCCCCCATCAATGCGCCGAAATCGCCGCGCAGCATCAGGCAGAGCGGTCCGACCGGGGCGACCCCGTCGCGCAGCCTGTAAGAGGACAGCGCCGTGCGCCCCGGCGCGAAGCACAGGTCCAGAAGCGCCTCGACCTCGGGCGTGTCGGCGGGGGTTTCGGGGCAAAGTTCGTACATCCTGCCTCCGGTGCTGGGGTCGGGATTCGGGTGGTCTTGGCGCGGCGCAGGGACCGCGTAACATGCGGCCGCGGCCGGGAAAACCGCCTGCGGAACCCCGGCGGCAAAATTCGCCGGCCTGTCGCAAAGGTAGACGGGTGGGCGGCAAGAACGCTTGACGCGCCCGGCGCATGGGGTCACTTCTGGGCCCCGCATCACGCAGGGACCAGCGAGGCACGCCATGTTCTACCGACCCCAGGACGGCCACGGGCTGCCGCACAACCCGCTGAACGCCATCGTTGCGCCCCGCCCGATCGGCTGGATCTCGACCCGCGGCCGGCAGGGCGACAACCTGGCGCCCTATTCCTTCTTCAACCTGACCGCCTATGTGCCGCCGCAGGTCATGTTCGCCTCGACCTCGGCCAAGCCGGACCGGCAGGGCACCAAGGACAGCGTGGCCCAGATCGCCGAGTCGCGCGTCTTCTGCGTCAATATCGCCGACGGGCCGCTGAAGGACCAGGTCAATGCCAGTTCCGCCGCCTTCCCCGCCGGGGTGAACGAATTCGAGGCGGCCGGGATCGAGCCCGCCGAATGCCAGACCATCGACTGCCCGCGCGTGGCCGGCGCCGCCGCGGCGCTGGAATGCCGCGCGACCCGCATCCTGCGGCTGGCGGGCGAAGCAAATTACATGGTGCTGGGCGTCGTCACCGGCATCCACCTGCGCGAGGATTGCCTGAAGGACGGCCGCTTCGACCTGCACGGCACCGGCTGGCTGTCGCGCATGGGCTACAAGGATTACACCATCACCACCCAGACCTTCGAGATGGAGCGCCCCTGATGGAGAACCGGCCCGAAAGACGCCGCCGCGACAGCCGCACGGTGCGCGACTATATCCGCACCATCGTGGATTTCCCGCATGAGGGCATCCTGTTTCGCGACGTGACCACGCTTTTCGCCGATGCGCGCGGCTTTCGCATGGCGGTGGACCAGCTGCTGGCCGCCTATGCCGGCGAGGATATCGACAAGGTGGTGGGGCTGGAGGCGCGCGGTTTCATCCTGGGCGGCGCGGTGGCGCATCAGCTTTCCGTGGGCTTCGTGCCGATCCGCAAGAAGGGCAAGCTGCCCGGCGCGGTCATCAGCCAGGCCTATGCGCTGGAATATGGCGAGGCGGTGATGGAGATCCATGACGACGCGCTGAAACCCGGCGAGCGGGTGCTGATCGTCGACGATCTTCTGGCCACCGGCGGCACCGCCGCGGCCGGCATCTCGCTTTGCCAGCGGCTGGGGGCCGAGGTGGTGGGCAGCGCCTTCGTGATCGAGCTGCCCGAGCTGGGCGGGCGGGCATTGCTGGAGGGGCTGGGCCACGAGGTCCATGCCCTGACCAGTTTCGAGGGCGCCTGATCCCTTGCGGCAGGCCCTTGCCGGGGTTAGGTGAGGCCCATGGACAAGAAACCGCCCCTGACCCTTTACCTGGCCGCGCCGCGCGGTTTTTGCGCCGGCGTGGACCGCGCCATCAAGATCGTCGAGATGGCGCTGCAGAAATGGGGCGCGCCGGTCTATGTCCGCCACGAGATCGTGCACAACAAGTTCGTCGTGGACAGCTTGCGCGACAAGGGCGCGGTCTTTGTCGAGGAGCTGGACGATGTGCCCTCCGACCGGCCGGTGATCTTCTCGGCCCATGGCGTGCCGAAATCCGTGCCGGCCGAGGCGCGGCGGCGCGAGATGGTCTTCGTGGACGCCACCTGCCCCTTGGTCAGCAAGGTCCATGTCGAGGCCGAGCGCCATCATGCCGAGGGCCTGCAGATGGTGATGATCGGCCATGCCGGCCACCCGGAGGTGCTGGGCACCATGGGGCAATTGCCCGAGGGCGAGGTGCTGCTGGTCGAGACGGTCGAGGACGTGGCCATGATCGCGCCGCGCGATCCCTCGCGGCTGGCCTTCATCACCCAGACCACGCTGTCGGTCGATGACACCGCCGCCATCGTCGCGGCGCTGCAGGCGCGGTTTCCGGGCATCGTCGGCCCGGCCAAGGAGGACATCTGCTATGCCACGACCAACCGCCAGGCCTCGGTCAAGGCCATCGCCGGGCGGATCGACGCGCTGCTGGTGATCGGGGCGCCGAACAGCTCGAACTCGCGCCGGCTGGTCGAGGTCGGCAGCGCCGCCGGCTGCGCCTATTCGCAGCTGGTGATGCGGGCCGACCAGATCGACTGGCGCGCCATCGCGGGCGCGCGGGCGGTTGGCGTGACCGCCGGCGCCTCGGCCCCCGAGGTGCTGGTCGACGAGGTGGTCGCAGCCTTTGCCGAACGCTACGACCTGACCGTCGAGATGGTCGAGACGGCGCGCGAGAATGTCGAGTTCAAGGTGCCGCGGGTCTTGCGCGAGGCCTGAGCCTCGCCCGTGGGGGCCTTGCCCCCGCCCCTGCGGGGCTCCCCCAGGATATTTGGACAAGAAAGAAGGATTGCGGGATGAAACTGTGGTCGATGCCGTCATCCGGCAACAGCTACAAGGTACGGCTGCTCTTGGCACTGCTGGGGCGGGATTGCGAGATCCTGGACGTGGAATACCAGACCGAGGCGCTGGAACGCGCCAAGGCCGAAGGGCGGCTGCCCTTTGGCAAGGCGCCGGTGCTGGAGCTGGATGACGGGCGGCTGTTGCCGGAATCGAACGCGATCCTGTGCTGGCTGGGCGAGGGCACACGCTTCGTGCCGAAGGATGCCTTCGGGCACGCCGCCATGCTGGGCTGGATGTTCTGGGAGCAGAACCAGCACGAGGGCGTCGTCGCCGTGCGCGCCGCCCTGCGGACCTATCCGCACCGTCGTGCGCAGGCGACGCCCGAGCGCATGGCGGAGCTGCTGGAACGCGGCCATGTCCTGCTGCAGGTGATGGAGGACCGGCTGGCCGGGCATGACTGGCTGGTGGGCGATGCCCCGAGCCTCGCCGATATCTGCCTTTACGGCTATACCCATACGGCGGGCAGCCTGGGCGGCTTCGACATGGCGCGTTTCCCCGGCATCGGGCGCTGGCTCGACCGCATCGCCGCCCTGCCCGGCTACGAGGGGCTGGAGGCATGAGCGTGCTTCATGCCTGGACTGACGGCGCCTGCAGCGGCAATCCCGGCCCCGGCGGCTGGGGGGTGCTGATGCGGGCCATGGAGGGCGAGAGGGTGCTGAAGGAGCGCGAACTGTCGGGCGGCGAGGCCATGACCACCAATAACCGCATGGAACTGATGGCCGCGATCTCGGCGCTCGAGGCGCTGACCCGGCCGAGCGAGATCACCGTGACCACCGACAGCGCCTATGTGAAGAACGGCGTCACGCAATGGATCCATGGCTGGAAGAAGAACGGCTGGCGCACCGCCGACCGCAAGCCGGTGAAGAATGCCGAGCTGTGGCAGCGGCTGGACGCGGCGCAGGCCCGCCACCAGGTGCGCTGGGAATGGATCAAGGGCCATGCCGGCCATCCCGAGAACGAGCGCGCCGATGCGCTGGCGCGGGCGGGGATGGCGCCCTTCAAGCCGGCGAAGGTCTCGGGGTGAGCGTCGAGGCGCTGATCCCGCTGCTGGATTATGCCAGCGTGCTGGTCTTTGCGCTGACCGGGGCGCTGGTCGCCAGCCGCGGGCAGCTTGATGTCGTGGGCTTCATCTTCTTCGCCACGCTGACCGGGATCGGCGGCGGCACCCTGCGCGACCTGGTGCTGGGCCGGGTGCCGGTCTTCTGGGTCGGGCGGCCCGAGCTGCTGCTGCTGACCGCAGGCGCGGCGATCATGGTGTTCTTTACCGCGCATCGCCTGGAAAGCCGCTATCGTGCCATCCTGTGGCTGGATGCCTTTGCCCTGGCCGTGGCGGTGCCCGCGGGCGTAGGCGTGGCGCTGGAGGCGGGAGTGAGCCCGGTGGTGACCGTGCTGATGGGGGTGATGACCGGCACCTTCGGCGGGCTGATGCGCGACGTGGTCGGCAACGAGGTGCCGCTGGTGCTGAAGCAGGGCGAGCTTTACGTCACCGCCGCCTTTGGCGGGGCGGTGGCGGCGCTGCTGCTGCTGGGCCTGGGTACCGGGCGCGGCTGGGCGCTGATCGGCTGCGCGGCCATGGTGCTGATGCTGCGCGCCGGGGGCCTGGGCTTCGGCTGGCGGCTGCCGGTCTACAAGGCGCGGCCGCCGCGGCAGTGACCGGCGTCAGCGTTCGGACCAGACCGCCATTTCGGTGCCGCCCGGCTCGCGGAACTGGAAACGGCGGCCGCCGGGAAAGTCGAAGATCGACCGGGTGATCGTCGCCCCCGCCTCGGTCACGCGGGCCAGCGCGGCTTCCAAGTCGTCGGCCTTGAGGATCACCAGCGGCGGCGCCAGGGCAGCGGCAGCAATACCGCCCGCGATTCCGGCATCGGCGAGTTCCTGGTATTCGGGGCCGTAATCGTTGAAACCCCAGCCGAAGGCTTCCCTGAAGAAGGCTTTCGTGGCCGGCAGGTCTGGCGAGGAAAATTCGAGATAGTCGATCTTCATCGGGAAGTCCTTTCAAATGTTCCCGTTTTGTTTGCCCCCGCGCGCCGCCTAGCGCAAGGCCGGCGGGCCGGGACGGCGCTCGCGCAGGTCCTCGACCCCCATGCGCAGGCCGGCGCCGATGCGATGCGCCAGCGCCGACCAGGCCCTGGCCGTCTCGGGCGGCAGGGTGCGGCGCAGGGTTTCGTCGAAAAGCATCAACCAGGGCGAGAAATGCTGCGGTTGCACGTCGCCCGCGCGCATGTGGACCTGCATCGGATTGCCGTCATAGCCGCGTTCGTAGAGAATGGCATTGCGCCAGAAGCGGGCGATCCTGGCCTCGTGCTCGGGCCAGTCGGCGACATGGGCGGCAAAGACCGGGCCCAGCACCTCGTGCCGGCGAATCGCGGCGTAGAAGGTGGCGACGACGCGGTCGATCTGTTCGGGGGTGACGTCAAAGCGCGGCGGGATCATGCGGCGGATATGGGCCGGAACGACCGGGCCCGCAAGCCCGAGGCGGCCCCGCTCGGCGCGGCATGGCAGCGCAGGCGCGATGCGGCAAAGGCACGGCCCCTGCCTGCTGGCGGGGCGGTGCAAGCGGCGCTTGCAGGGTCCGGGGCGGTTTCCTATAACCCGCGCATGTTCAGCAGGGCGCGGATTTTCCGAATTATTCGCCCGGCGGCGTAGGGAGCCCTCGCCGCCGGGTCATGCATGCCTGCCCTGCCAGCGAAGGATTCCCGCCAGATGAGCGACACGACCACCGAGACCCAGGCCGCGACCGATTACCGCGACACCGTCTTCCTGCCCCAGACCGATTTCCCGATGCGCGCCGGCCTGCCGCAGCGCGAGCCCGAATGGCTGGCCCGCTGGGAGCGCATCGGCATCTACGACCGGCTGCGCGAGAAGGCAGCGGGACGCGCGCCCTTCATCCTGCATGACGGCCCACCCTATGCGAACGGCAACCTGCATATCGGCCACGCGCTGAACAAGACGATCAAGGACATCATCGTGCGCAGCCACCAGATGATGGGCCGCGATGCGCGCTATGTGCCGGGCTGGGACTGCCACGGCCTGCCGATCGAATGGAAGATCGAGGAGAAATATCGCAAGGCCGGCCAGGACAAGGACGCGGTCGACGTGGTGGAGTTCCGCCAGGAATGCCGCCGCTTTGCCGAGCATTGGGTCGATGTCCAGCGCGAGGAGTTCAAGCGGCTGGGCATCACCGGCAAATGGGACGATCCCTATCTGACCATGGACCATCACGCCGAGGCGGTGATCGCGGCCGAGTTCATGAAGCTCTTGATGAACGGCGCGCTCTACCAGGGCTCGAAGCCGGTGATGTGGTCGCCGGTCGAGAAGACCGCCCTGGCCGAGGCCGAGGTCGAATATCACGACCATACCAGCCACACCATCTGGGTGCGGTTCCGGGTGGAATCGTCGCAGGGTATTTGGGAAACGGAAAGCCCGGCCAGCGTGGTGATCTGGACCACCACCCCCTGGACCATCCCGCAGAACCGGGCCGTGGCCTATAACCCCGGCGTGGCCTACGGGCTTTATCGCGTGGACGCGGTGGTCGAGAATGCGACGGCGAAGACCGGCGAGTTGCTGGTTCTGGCCGACGCGCTGGCCGAGAGCGTGCGACAGGCGGCGAAGATCGAGGCATGGGAGCGGGTCCGGGACGTGGCGGCCTCGGATCTGGAGGGGCTGCTGCTCGCGCATCCGTTGCGCAGCGTCGAGGGCGGCGCGGGCGAATGGGATTATGACGTGCCCATGCTGCCGGGCGATCACGTCACCGAGGACGCGGGCACGGGCTTCGTCCATACCGCGCCCAGCCATGGCGACGACGATTATCAGCTTGGGCTGCGCTTCAAGCTGCCGATGACCTATAATGTCGAGCCGGACGGCTCCTATCGCGCCGACCTGCCGCTGTTCGGCGGCCAGGCGATCATCGCGCCCGACGGCAAGGAAGGCCCGGCCAATGTCAGCGTCATCAAGCAGCTGGCCTGGGCCGGCGCACTGCTGGCCAAGGGCAAGATCAAGCATTCCTATCCGCATAGCTGGCGGTCCAAGGCGCCGCTGATCTATCGCAACACGCCGCAATGGTTCGCGGCCATCGACCATGCGCTGGCCGATGGCATGGGCGAATATGGCGACACCATCCGCACGCGGGCGCTGACCAGCATCGACAGGCTGGTGAAATGGTGGCCACAATCGGGCCGCAACCGCATCCATTCCATGGTCGAGAACCGGCCCGACTGGGTGCTGTCGCGCCAGCGCGCCTGGGGTGTGCCGCTGACCTGTTTCGTGAAGAAGGGCGCCAAGCCCGGCGACCCGGAGTTCCTGCTGCGCGACCAGCGGGTGAACGACCGCATCATCGAAGCCTTCGAACGGGACGGCGCCGATGCCTGGTATCGCCCCGGCTTTGCCGCCGAGGTGCTGGCGGGCGTGGCCGATCCGGCCGATTACGAGCAGGTCATGGACGTGCTGGACGTGTGGTTCGATTCTGGCTCGACCCATGCCTTCGTGCTGCGCGACCGCGCCGACGGGGCGCCGGACGGCATCGCCGATGTCTATCTGGAAGGCACCGACCAGCATCGCGGCTGGTTCCAATCCTCGCTGCTGCAGGCCTGCGCGACCAAGGGGCGGGCGCCCTATCGCAACGTGGTCACGCATGGCTTCACCCTGGACGAGAAGGGCATGAAGATGTCCAAGTCGCTCGGTAATACCATCGTGCCGGCCGAGGTCATCCAGCAATACGGCGCCGACATCCTGCGGCTCTGGGTGGCGCAGACCGACTATACCGCCGACCAGCGCATCGGCCCCGAGATCCTCAAGGGCACCGCCGACAGCTATCGCCGGCTGCGCAACACGCTGCGCTTCATCCTGGGCAACCTGGCCGGCTTTACCGAGGCCGAGCGCATCGATCCGGCCGAGATGCCGGAACTGGAGCAATGGGTGCTGCATCGCCTTGCACAGATCGACCGGCAATTGCGCCATGGCTATGACGGCTTCGACTTCCAGGGCGTGTTCCAGGCGGTATTCCAGTTCGCGACGGTGGACCTGTCGGCCTTTTATTTCGACATCCGCAAGGATGCGCTTTACTGCGACGCGCCCGATGCGCCGCGGCGGCGGGCGGCGCGCACGGTGCTGGACCTGCTGTTCCACCGGCTCGTCACCTGGCTGGCACCGATCCTGCCCTTCACCATGGAGGATGTCTGGCTGAGCCGCTTCCCCTCGGAGGAGGACAGCGTGCATCTGCGGGACTTCCCCGTCACCCCGGCGGAATGGCTGAACGAACCGCTGGCGGCGAAATGGGACACCATCCGCCGCATCCGCCGCACCGTGACCGCCGCGCTGGAGATCAAGCGCACGGACAAGGTGATCGGCGCCAGCCTGGAGGCCGCACCGGTCGTGCATGTCGAGGAGCCCGAGGATCTGAAGGCGCTGAAATCGGTGGATTTCGCCGATATCTGCATCACTTCGGACCTGAGCCTGACCGGCGATCCGGCGCCGGGCGAGGCGTTCCGGCTGTCGGATGTGCCCGGCATCGGCGTGGTCTTCGAGCCGGCGGAGGGCGAGAAATGCCAGCGCTGCTGGAAGATCCTGCCCGATGTCGGCAGCCACCGCCATCCGGGCACCTGCGCCCGCTGCGATGCGGTGCTGTCCAAGGGATGAGGGCTGCGGTCCCGGCAGCGCCCTGCCCGCCGGGAACCGCCGCGGCGCGGCGCGGGTCTGGCTGCTAGCGC
The DNA here is from genome assembly GCF_046335115.1 of Paracoccus sp. P2. Classification (NCBI taxonomy): domain Bacteria; kingdom Pseudomonadati; phylum Pseudomonadota; class Alphaproteobacteria; order Rhodobacterales; family Paracoccaceae; genus Paracoccus; species Paracoccus sp. P2. The sequence continues at coordinate 36,637 of NZ_JBGOSN010000030.1, forward strand.
AGCCAGAGGCCGGCCTTCTTCAGGATCTGCCGCGTGCGGCCTTCGTTCAGCGGCAGGCGACGGTCGAACATGGGGCGGATGCGGTCCCGGCCGATGCCTTCCAGCACGATCTGGCGGGCGGGTGCCCATGCCTCGGCCAGCGGGGCCAGCCGCGGATCGCGCAGCACCGTCTCGGCCGTCTCGACGGCAAGGTCGCTTTCCCGCGCGTAAAGCAGCGGCAGGTCGCGATAATGGCAGGTCACATCACCGTCGAGCCCCGCCAGGCCGGGGCCGGGACGCCCGCCGCCAAGCGCATGGATCACCAGCGGCAGCGCCACCTGGTCCAGCAGCACGTCCAGCTTCTGGCTGGCCAGCGCCTCGCCTGGGTCGTCGCGGATGGCCAGCGCCCAATCCAGGAAGCGCCGGCCGAATTCCTGCGGGTCGGCACCGAAGAACCAGCCGGCGTTGAAATACAGGTAACGCTCCCAATGCTCGTCGGGCTGGCTGGTGTCCAGCGAGCTTTCGTAATCCAGCCCGAAACGGTCATAGAGCGATTTCCAGATCGCGCCATAGCCCGGACCGTAGAGTGGCGGCTCGGGCCAGGTCGCCGTGCGGCGCATCGAGGCCGAGGGGCGCGAGAAGTCGAAGGGCAGCCGGTCCAGCGGCCCGGTGACAAGCGTGTCGCTGTCGAAGAAGATGAAGGGTTCGCCGGGCGGCAGCACCGACAGCGCCTCGATCTTGTTGCCGAAGGGATAGCTGGCGCCGAAATGCCGGGCGGCAAAGGGCAGGATCTCGGCCCCGAAACCCAGAAGCGCCAGGCGGATCGGGGCCGGTATCCGGGTCCGCGCGCCGGCCCAGGCGCCCTCGGGGCTGGGCTCCGCGACGATCAGCCTGCCGTGCCAGCCGGGCGCGTTCCGGCGCAGGCTGGCGGCAAACAGCGCCGCCTCCATGCCCAGGCGAATGTCCTGGCCGACCAGCAGGATGTTGAAGGGGACAGCCTGCACCGGCGCGGATGGAGCGGCCTTGGGCTTGGCTTCTGGCTTGGCTTCTGGCTTGGCCTTGGCTGCCGTCTTTCCGCGCTTTGCGGCGCGCTCGGCCTGACGCAACTGGCGCCGCGCTTCGCGCTCGGCGCGGTTGGCCGCCTGCCGCGCGGCCTGCTTGCTGATCCTGGCCGGGTCCGCGCGATCCTCGTCTTTTCCCTTGTCCTTGGCCACGTTGCACACACCCTGATTGCGAATCTTTACCGCAAAGGGTTTAGCAACAGGACAGGGTTTCATTCCAGAGGCGAATTGTATTTTCCATATTCAACCGCCATGCGATACGATGGAATAAACCGGAAACGGAAACACGCCTGAATTGCATCAAATACGGAAATTCATCGGAAAACCTCACCAAAAAGGCAGGTTCCCGCTCAACGGCTTTCATTGCAGGGTTACTTCAGCCGTTGAACGATTTCCGCTTTTACAGGTACGGCAAGACCGGGTGAGACGTGGGCACCGTGCTCATCCGGTCGCTCTTTTCCGAATTTGGCATCAAGCTTAGGACTTGTCGATCTTTTCGGTAAATCCACGGCGCTTTTCCGCCGATATGCTGGTGCAGGTTTATCCGATCCCGCGCTGCACAACCGGATGCGTCACCGGACGTGTCGGGATCGTTCCGCGCACCGACGCGACGCCGCCCCCCGCGATCCGCCAGCAGGCCATAAGAGTCGTGCATATCCCGATGGTTGAAGCACCGCGCCGTGGCCCGCGCATGATTGCCCCAGCGGCCGGAGGCGTCGCCGTGCTCGTTGTCCAGGCCAAGGCAGGCTGCCGCCTGTCGCCCTGCCCGGCCATTCCCATATCGATCCGCCTTGCCGGAAAACGGCCGCGCTTCGACATCCACGACGGGAATCACGGGGGATCTCCGGCCCGGTGCGGGAACCTCTGCCATGGAACGGTCGTTCAATTCCCACATGCGGACACAAACCGCTCGAAAGGAGTAGCGATGAACTGGGATATCATCGAAGGCAAATGGAACCAGCTCAAGGGCAGCATCCGCGAGAAATGGGGCGACCTGACCGATGACGAGCTGACCGAAGTCGCGGGCAAGAAGGACAAGCTTGCCGGCAAGTTGCAGGAGAAATACGGCTGGACCAAGGAAAAGGCCGACGAGCAGATCGACCATTTCTTCCGCGACAAGACCTGACCTTCCCCTCGCCTTTCCAGGTCGGACGACCGCCAGGGCCTCCGGTTCGCGCCGGGGGCCCCTATTCTTGCCGCAAACCCGGCCGCGCGCGGGAACAAAGTGCGAACCAATCCCCCATTGAACCTCTTGCGCCGGCTTCCTATCTTGTCTGCCAGCAGGGGGCGCAGACTGCCTGTCTTTAGGGGTTGCGCCTCTTGGCGAGAAAGGACTGATTCCATGAACGAATTCGCCCAAACCACCCATCCGGTCCTGCCCTTGCGGGACATCGTGGTGTTTCCGCACATGATAGTGCCGCTGTTCGTCGGGCGCGAGAAATCGGTGCGGGCGCTCGAGGCCGTGATGGAGCAGGACCGCCCGATCCTTCTCGCTGCCCAGAAGGATGCCGCGGTCGACGAGCCCGCCGCCGAGGGGATTTTCCGCACCGGCGTTCTGGCCAATGTGCTGCAACTCCTGAAACTGCCCGACGGGACCGTCAAGGTTCTGGTCGAGGGGCGCGAGCGCGTCAGCATCACGGATTTCGTCCCCAATGACGCCTATTTCGAAGCCCGCTGCGAGTTGCTGCCCGAAGAGCCGGGCGACGAGGAGACGCTGGCCGCCTTGACCCGTGCCGTGGCCGAGGAGTTCGAGCGTTACGTCAAGGTGCGCAAGAACATCCCCGAGGAGGTCGTCTCGGCCGTGGCCGAGGCGCGCGATTCCACCCGCCTGGCCGATCTGGTCAGCGGCCATCTTGGCATCGCGCTGGACAAGAAGCAGGAACTGCTGGAAACCCTGGTGACGGCCGAGCGGCTGGAAAAGGTCTATGGCCTGATGCAGGGCGAGATGTCGGTGCTGCAGGTCGAGAAGAAGATCAAGTCCCGCGTCAAGACGCAGATGGAGAAGACCCAGCGCGAATACTATCTGAATGAGCAGATGAAGGCCATTCAGAAGGAGCTGGGCGACGGCGAGGACGGCTCGAACGAGATCACCGAGCTGGAGGAAAAGATCGCCGCGACCAAGTTCAGCAAGGAGGCCCGCGAAAAGGCCGAGGCCGAGCTGAAGAAGCTGAAGTCGATGTCGCCGATGTCGGCCGAGGCCACGGTCAGCCGCAACTATCTGGACTGGCTGCTGTCGCTGCCCTGGGGCGTCAAGTCGCGCATCCGCAAGGATCTGGGCAAGGCCGAGGAGGTGCTGGACGCCGATCACTACGGCCTGGAAAAGGTCAAGGAGCGGATCGTCGAATACCTGGCGGTGCAGAACCGCTCGACCAAGCTCAAGGGGCCGATCCTATGCCTCGTCGGGCCTCCGGGCGTCGGCAAGACCTCTCTGGGCCGTTCGGTGGCGCGGGCCACGGGGCGCGAGTTCATCCGCATCAGCCTTGGCGGGGTGCGTGACGAATCCGAGATCCGCGGCCACCGCCGCACCTATATCGGCTCGATGCCCGGCAAGATCATCCAGGCGCTGAAAAAGGCCAAGACCACGAATCCGCTGATCCTGCTCGACGAGATCGACAAGATGGGCCAGGATTTCCGCGGCGATCCGGCCTCGGCCATGCTCGAGGTGCTGGATCCCGAACAGAACGCGAGTTTCGTGGACCACTATCTTGAGGTGGAATACGACCTGTCGAACGTGATGTTCGTGACCACGGCCAACAGCTACAACATGCCGGGCCCCCTGCTCGACCGGATGGAGATCATCCCGCTGGCAGGCTATACCGAGGACGAGAAGCGCGAGATCGCGCGCCAGCACCTGCTGCCCAAGCAGATCAAGGCGAACGGGCTGCGCAAGGGCGAGTTCGCGGTCAGCGACGAGGCCCTGACCCATGTGATTCGCTACTACACCCGCGAGGCGGGCGTGCGGTCGCTGGAGCGCGAGATCGCCAAGCTGGCCCGCAAGGCCGTGACCGAGATCCTCAAGGGCAAGGTCAAGTCGGTCGAGGTCACGCCCGAGAAGGCCGAGGAGTACCTGGGCGTGCGCCGCTATCGCTATGGCCTGGCCGAACAGGACGACCAGGTCGGCGTGGTGACGGGCCTGGCTTGGACCCAGGTCGGCGGCGATCTGCTGCAGATCGAGGCGCTGAAGCTGCCCGGCAAAGGCCGCATGAAGACGACCGGCAAGCTGGGCGAGGTGATGAAGGAATCGATCGACGCCGCATCCTCCTTCGTCCGCTCGATCAGCCCCGAACTGGGGGTGAAGCCGCCGAAATTCGAGAAGGTGGACATCCATGTCCACGTCCCCGAAGGCGCGACGCCCAAGGACGGTCCTTCGGCGGGCATCGCCATGGTGACCTCGATCGTCTCGGTGCTGACGCAGATCCCGGTCCGCAAGGACGTGGCCATGACCGGCGAGGTCACGCTGCGCGGCAACGTGCTGGCCATCGGCGGGCTCAAGGAAAAGCTGCTGGCGGCGCTGCGCGGCGGCATCAAGACCGTGCTGATCCCGGCCGATAACGAAAAGGATCTGGCCGAGATCCCGGCCAACGTCAAGGAAGGGCTGAAGATCATCCCGGTCAGCCATGTGCGCGAGGTGCTGCAGCAGGCGCTGGTGCGGATGCCCGAGCCCATCGAATGGGACGAGGCCGCCGAGGAGGCGGCCGAGGCCAGCCGGTTGGCCGCGACCCGCGACCAGGGCAGCGGCGGCGCGGCGGTCGCCCATTGACATTTGACCGCGCGGGCCATCCCGCGCGGTTTTTTCTTGACCGAGGCTCCAGCAGAAAGGAGTTCGCTCATGGCAAGATCGGAGGGAAAGCCGAGAAGGGAAAGCATGGCCGAGCCGGAGCCGGCAAGGGTTCTGCAAAAGCGGCAGCTTCTGGCCCAGGTCGCGCGCCGGACCGGGCTGCGCAACAGCGAGGTCAAGGCCGTCGTCGAGGCCACCCTGGCCGAGCTGGACGAGGCCATTGCCGCCGGTATGACGCTGGCGCTGCCGCCGCTGGGCCGGGCACGGATCAGCCGGCGCAACGACAGTTCGGGCGGCGAGGTCATCACCCTGCGCCTGCGCCGCCGCACGACGGGCGAGGCGTGATTTTTCCGCCAAAGCCTCTTGCGGCCCGCCGCGGCTGCGGCTATCTAGCGCGCATCGGGCGATTAGCTCAGCGGTAGAGCGCTTCGTTCACATCGAAGATGTCAGCGGTTCAAATCCGTTATCGCCCACCATTATTTTCAACGACTTAGGCCAGCGCATACGAAGCGCGCCTAAGTCGATTGAACCCTTCCCTGCGGACGCAATCACAGAACTCGCGCAATTCAGCGCGCGATTCTCCACGCCCCACCACAGCCATCCTCTCTGCTGCTGTGGTCGGGGTGGCGTGGTCAATGTCATGGTCCGAGAAGGCGCGCCACGAGCCGCCATGCTCTTGCCGAGGCCCGAAGCGCAGGTGATCACCGCAATAGTGGGCAGCATCTGGGCATAGGTCATGGCGGTGGTCAGTTCCCGGGCCACGCGCGTCTGAAGAAAGCCGGGCGCCTGAGGGCGATCACCACATCCTCGACTACGCCAAACAGCTCGACCAACTGGGCGAAGCCTACCGGCTGCTGGACCACGCCGAGATCGCGGAAGTGACCGGCTCGCAGGCGTTCAGCTCGGCGATCTTCATGCCGGGCACGGCCATCGTCCAACCCGCCGCCTATATCCGCGGGCTGGCCGATGCGCTTGCCGGCAAGGTGACGCTTTACGAGCAGTCGCCGGCGATGTCCTTCGAGCCCAAGGGCAATGGCTGGCGGGTCGAGACGCCCGGCGGGTCGGTCGCGGCGGGGCGGATCGTCCTGGCCAATAACGGCTATGCCGAGCGCTTCGGCTTCTTCCGCGGCCGGCTCATGCATGTCTATACCTATGCCTCGATGACCGAGTCTTTCTCGCCGAACCGCCTCGGCGGGCTCAGGGACTGGGCGGCGACGCCGTCCTCGCCCATGGGCACGACCCTGCGCCGCGTCTCGGGGTCTGATGGCGACCGGCTGCTGGTGCGTTCGCGCTATACCTACAATCCCGGCATGAATGTCGGCGAGGGCACGCTGCGAAGGGCTGGCCATGTGCATGACGGGAAGTTCGCCCAGCGCCTCCCAGGACTTTCGGACGTGAAGATGCAATACCGCTGGGGCGGCGCCATGGCCCTGACGCTGAACAGCGTCCCGGCCTGAGGCGAGGTCGAGAAGGGCGTCTTCGCCGCCTGCGGCTGCAACGGGCTGGGCGCATCGAGCGCGACCGCCTCGGGCCTTGCCGCGGCGGAAGAGATCATGGGGGTCCAGACCGACCTGACCCGCATCTATCGCGACTTCCCCGCACCGAAAAGACTGCCCCCGCAGCCTTTCCTGACCATCGGTGTCAAGGCCAACCTGGCGATCAGGGAACGCAGGGCCGGGATCGAGTGAACCACCCGGACGGCTTCACCCGCCGAACGCCGGCCCAATCGACACGCTGAACGTCAAGCCATTTGCAAAGGTCCGATCCATGCGCCACCGCTTTTTCTGCATCGACAGCCATACCTGCGGCAACCCGCTCCGGGTCGTCGCCGGGGGTGCGCCGCTCTTGCCGCATCTGCCGATCTTCGAACGCCGCAACCTGTTTCTGCGCGACCACGACTGGGTGCGCACCGCGCTGATGTTCGAGCCGCGCGGCCATGACATCATGTCGGGCGCGATCCTCTATCCCGCCTTCCGCGAGGATTGCGACTTCGCAGCCCTGTTCATCGAGGTCTCGGGCTGCCTGCCGATGTGCGGCGCCGGCACCATCGGCCTTGCCACCGTCGCCATCGAGGAAGGGCTGGTCACCCCGAAAACCCCCGGCCGGCTGGCCATCGAGACCCCGGCCGGCCGCGTCGACGTGGAGTATGCGATGCAAGGCGAGCGCGTCGCCTCGGTGCGGCTGTTCAACGTCCCCAGCTTCCTGCACAGCGCCGATATTGCCGTCGACGTGCCGGGGCTTGGCCCGCTGGTCGTGGACATCGCCTATGGCGGCGATTTCTACGCGGTGATCGAGCCGCAGGAGAGCTGGGCCGGCCTCGACGGCATGAGCGCGGCCGAGATCGTGACGCATAGCCGCGCCCTGCGCGAAGCCCTGGCCGAGATCGGCGAAGCGGTCGTCCATCCCGAGGACGACCGCATCCGCGGCGTCCATCACGCCATCTGGTGCGACGGCCCGGACGGGCCGGATTGCGACGGGCGCGACGCGGTCTTTTACGGCGACAAGGCCATCGACCGCTCGCCCGGCGGCACCGGCACCTCGGCGCGGATGGCGCAGCTTCATGGCAAGGGCCGGCTGGCGGTGGGCGAGAGTTTCCGCAACAAGAGCCTGATCGGCACCGTCTTCGAGGGCCGGGCCGAGCAGGCGGTGACGGTGGGCGCCTATTCCGGCATCCTGCCCAGCATCGGCGGCTGGGCCCGGATCACCGGCCACAACACCATCCTGGTCGACGACGACGACCCGCTGCGCCACGGGTTCCAAATCGCCTGAGCAAGGCTGCAGGAGGAAAACACTCGCTTTGATCGTATGATCATAGTCATTGGCCGTGGGCCGGGCGATTGCGGCGCTCAGGGGAGGGCTGGCCCGGCCTGCGCCTGGATCGCCCGATCCTTCCTGATGGATACGGCCCGCCCATGCGGCTTGCGAGTTGTCGGCGCCCCGCCCCGCCCTGCCCTGACAAACCCTGCCGAACGGCGCGGTCCCCGGCGTCCCGGCATTCCAAGGCCGTCAGGCCGGGGCGTGATGGCGGGCAGCGAAATAGCCGATCGCATGCTGGGTGAAGCGCCGCGCGACAAGTCCCCGATGCGCGCCATCGCGCGAGGCCAGCACGATGCGCAGCGGGCGCAGGTCGTTCGTGATCGGCAAGGTCCTAACCTCGCCCCCGTCATAGGTCATCGACGACGGGGGCCGCATCACCAGCAGCGTAAAGCCGAAACCCGCCGCGACCGCACTGCGCACCGCCTCCAGCGAGGTAGAAACGTAGGAGACCGGCGGGCTGATCCCGCTTTCGGCCAGCAGCTCTTCGAAATAGCTGCGGCTTCCGGGCCCTTCCAGCATGACATAGGGCTCGTCGGCCAGATCGGCGAGGTCGATGGAATCGCGCCCGGCAAGCGGGTGATCGGCGGCAAGAACCACCATCGGCCGTAACGCCGCAAGCTGCACGAAGGCCAGCCCTTGGGGATCGCTGCCCCGATCATAGGTCAGTGCCAGGTCGATCGAACCGTCGCGCAGCGCATCGGCCAGATTGGCCAGCGCCATCTCGCGCTGCCGCACGATCACCCCCGGCACCACCTCGCCGAAACTGCGGATCAGCCCCGCGGCGTAAAAGGGCGACAGCGTTCGGAACACGCCCAGCCGGATCTCTCCGGCGGTCTCGGCCGCCAGTGCCGCCGCCTCGCGCTCGACCTGCCCGGCCTGTTCCTCAAGGCGGTTCACATGCTCAAGGAACAGCCGGCCCTGCAGCGTCAGCGTCAGCCCGCGCGCATGATGCCGCTCGAACAGCACCAGGCGGGTCACGTCCTCGAGCTTTTCCAGCGCCTGCGCCACCGAGGGCTGAGAGATGTTCAGCGCGCGCGCGGCCTGCGCGATGCCGCCATGCTCGGCGACGGCGCGGAAATAGGCGCATTGGCGCAGCGTGAAGCGAACCATATTTTACCTGTCTTAATCATCGGATATTCGAGTTTTCATATTCCTTGCAAAAAGGTCAAGCTGGTTCCCGACCTGCGGCCCGCGCGAACAGGCTGTCCGCTTCCCACGCCAAGACAAGGAGCGCCCCGATGTCTCTAGCCCAACCCCTTGCCGAACTGCTCGAAGCCGCCGACCGGCCGCTCGAGGACGCACGCGCCATGCCGCCGGGCGTCTATACCAACCCCGAATTCCTGTCCCATGAGATCGAGACCATCTTCTCGAAGGAATGGATCTGTGTCGGCCGCTCCAGCCGGCTTGCCAAGACCGGCGACTATCTGACCTATGACCTTGCCGGCCAGCCCGTCGTGGTCTTGCGCGGCAAGGATGGCCAGTTGCGCGCCTTCTCGAACGTCTGCCTGCATCGCATGTCGACGCTGGTCGAGGGCTGCGGCAACAAGCGGGTGCTGGTCTGCCCCTATCACGCCTGGACCTATGACCTCGACGGCCGCCTGCGAGGGGCGCCGTTCATGACCCAGACCACCGGCTTCTGCAAGGAGAACTACGCCCTGCCCCCGATCCGCTGCGAGGAATGGCTGGGCTGGATCTACATCACGCTCGACAAGGATCGCCCCGGCGTCGCCGCGGCCCTTGGCCCGCTGGAAAAGCTGATCGCCCCCTATGAGATGGAGAACTATGTCGAGTGCTTCCGCGAGACCCATGTCTGGGACACGAACTGGAAGGTGCTCGCCGAGAACTTCATGGAAAGCTATCACCTGCCGGTCTGCCATGCCGCGACCGTGGGCGGTCACTCCAGGCTCGAGGAAATGGAGTGCCCTCCGGGCCTTGAAGCCTTCAACTATCACTGGATCACCAAGGAAGCCTCGCTGCCGATGGGAAATGCGCATCCTGACAATCGCCGGCTCGAGGGGCGCTGGCGCAAGACCACGGCCCTGATCACGCTTTATCCCAGCCATCTGATCACGCTGACGCCGGGCTATTTCTGGTATCTGTCGCTGCATCCCAAGGGCACTGGCCAGGTGTCGATCGTCTTCGGCGGCGGCCTTTCGCCCGAGTTCATGGCCGATCCGCGCGCCGAGGAATATGTCGCGACGCTCAAGGGCCTGCTGGACGAGGTCAATGCCGAGGATCGCGGCTGCACCGAAAAGGTGTTCCGCGGCCTCAGCGCGGATGCGGCGCGGGCGGGGCATCTGTCCTATCTGGAACGCCCGATCCACGACTTCATGCGCTACATCGCCGAGCGGACAGGCGGCTACCGGCGCGCGTTCGCCGTCGCCGCCGAGTAAGGCCGTCGCCGGAAATGGTCGAGGCCGTGGCGGGTGGCCCGTGCCGCCCGCCGCGGCTGCAATCGGGGCGCGGATGGGCGCGCCTCGCAAGACGACGGAGAGGAATACGGTGCCCTTCATAACCTGGCGCGATGCCGATGGCACGGAAATCAGCGCGAATGTCGCCGCGGGAACCAATCTGATGCGGGCTGCCGTCGATGCCGGCGTGCAGGGCATTCACGGTGATTGCGGCGGAGCCCTGGCCTGCGCGACCTGCCATGTCGCCACCGATACCGCCTGGGCCGAGCGGCTGGGTCCGCCCGGCGCCCTGGAGGACGAGATGCTGGACATGGTCGAGGGCGAACGGACCCCCACCAGAGGTGGACCCGCCTGGTGAGACAGTTTGGCGGCTTGGCTAAGGTGGATCGGGTTGGTTTCTATGCCGCCAGTCGCTCCGTCATTTCCGCCGTAGCATAG
>NZ_JBGOSN010000031.1:0-21901 GCF_046335115.1 Paracoccus sp. P2
AGACCCGACGCAACAACCCGTCAGCTGACGGCCTTCGAGGCGCTTCAGGTTGCGCCAACTGCTCCGTGGTCGAGAGAGCGGTCAAAAATCGAGATGCCCTACAGCCTGGGCCGGCTGGGCTATCGCACCCTGGATTTCGAGCGTTTCACCTACCGGGGCGATTACCAGGGCTGCGCGGTGATGAACTATGGCGACCGCGATGTGCCCTGGACGCGCATCACCGAGCACAAGCATTTCTCGCCCTGGGAAAGCCACGAGGGCAGCACCTGCTATCGCGAATATTCGCGCGCCGCCGGGCCGGGCGACATCCCCTATTACCCGATCCGCCTGGTCGAGGAGAAATCGCTTCTGGCGCAATATGTCGAGCTGGCGCAGGCGCAAAAGGCCGTCACCTTCGTCGGCCGCCTGGGCACCTATCGCTATCTCGACATGGACGTGACCATCCGCGAGGCGCTGGATACGGCGGGGGTGTTTCTGGGGACATTGTCGGCGGGGGCGCAGATGCCCCAATTCTCGCAACTTCCCCTGTAAGCCGAACTTCGTATTTCGCAGGCCGGGCCCTTGTCGACAGGGATCCGGCCCGCACCCTTTGCGGATCAGGAAATCATGTTCAGCCGCCGGATCAGTTCACCGAAAAACGGTGCGACCAGGCGGGTCATGACCTCGTCGGGCGACTTGGGAAGCGCCGGGGTTATGACAGCGGCATCTTGACCGGGCAGTTCCTCCAGGAACAGGCGGTCCCTGTTGAAATACCTGCGGGCGACGGCATTGTTGCCGCGGTCATATTCCTGCATGATCGCGCGACGCTGCTCATGCGGGATCAGCAATGTTGCCCCGTTCTCCGTTCGTATCTGCTTGTCCACCACTTCGGCTATGTCGATCAGGTTCAGGCGCACGCCCATCTTCGCCTCGATCAGCGGCAGATGGCGCACGAATTCCGAAACCTCAGGACAAAGGCTGATGTTCGAACCGCCGCGCGGTTTCATTCCCGATATGTCATGCAATCCGAACTGCCGGCAGAAGGCCGCTATCGCGCCTTTCGGCATCTGTTCCTTTTCGAAGACATAGGGCTTTATGTTCGAGCTGCCGAACAGCTTCTCCAAATGTGACAGGTAGGCGTCATAATTGATCCAATGAAATCTCTGACGATCCGCCATGAAATCATCCCAGGTGACATGGCAAAGTTGCCGATCCCATTGCCCCTTCACGTTCTGCGCCCACCAGCTTTCCAGCCAGAGATCCTGGCGGCGCATCCCGAAAATCACCTTGACGTTGAAATGTTCCTTGAAAGGCAGAAGCGGGCTCAGATCCTTTCGCATCGACACATCCTCGTCGCTCATGACGATCGTGTGGATGGCGGTGTCATGCGAATCCGCGCGACGCGCCAGATCCACCGCCAGATCCTGCGCCTTGACCTTGCCGTGAAAAATATTGTTGAACATCCCGATGTGCCGTTCGACACCAAAGGGATAAAGGATTCCCTGATCTTTCAGCCACTTCCAGTTGTGAAACATCGCCGCCTGAATGGCGGTGGTGGCCGTGCGATGAACGCCGATATGCAGGTAAAGGTCTTTCTTATTCGCAGACATTCGCCGAAGCTTCCTCGCTTTGGGTGTGATTTGGTCTCAGACTGGCACGATCTTCGGCCGGAAGGTCATTCCCCGTGCAATCGCCCGGAAAATCTCCCGCCGCAGCTTCCAGGGCACATTACCGCCCTTCATCTGCAAATGCACGCCATAGGCATAGGCCAGGACGCCCATCAGGCCCGCCTCGCGCCGGCGCCAGGAGGCCTCGTTGCGGGCGCCGTATTTGAACTTCCACAGGCTCTTTTCGTCCACGAGGGCGAAATTCACCCCGCGGTTGTCGGGCGTGTCGTGGATCACCCGGCTTTCGGGACAGAAGATGCCCGGATAGGAACGCGACAGCCGCCGGGTATATTCCGCATCGTCGAACCAGATGAAATAATCCGCGATCGGCAGGCCGTGCTTTTCTACCGCCCAGCGCGGGATCAGGATCGACACGAAAGAGGCGGAATCGACCAGCGCCCAGGCCGCCTCGGGATGCAGGAAACGCGGCCAGTCCCAGACCGGGCGCGGCGTGTTCATCTCGCACAGGGTGCCGTCGATCCATTCCACCCGCGAACAGGCAAAGCTGGGACGCCATTCATGCCGCGCCTCGAAGGCGGCGATGGCATCGACCAGCCGCTCGATCGCGTCCGGCAGCGGATAGGCGTCGTCGTCCGAAACCCAGAAATAATGCGCCCCCAGCCCATAGGCGGCCTTGAGCCCCGCGTGAAAGCCGCCGGCGCCGCCGACATTCTTGGGCAGGCGCAGATAGCGGATGCTCAGGTCGTCGCGGGCACGCGCCTCGACCAGGGCCTGGGTGTCGTCGGTCGAGGCATTGTCCACCACCAGGATGACATCGGGCCGCCGCGTCTGGCCGTCCAGCGCATCCAGCACCTTCATCAGCTTGGCCGAACGGTTGAACGTCACGATCACCGCGGCGGTCTTGCTCAATGCGCTCATCCGGAAAAACTACTCCTGCTGGCCCGAGGCCGCCTTTTGATAGACGGGCATCAGGATTTCCTCGGCGGTGGGGTCGGCCGTCAAGCCGGTCCAGGCGCGGACCAGCGCCTCGCGCTGCCGGGACAGGAAGGCGGCATCGCGCCACAGCCGGTCCACCGCCGCGACGATCCCCTTCACGCAGGCCTGCGGCTCCAGCGGCACCAGCAGATCCTGGGGCACGATCTCGGCCTGCGAGCCGACATCGGTCGAGATGGGGATGCAGCCCTGTTCCACCGCCTCGTAGCAGACCAGCGCCAGCCCCTCGTTGTTCGAGGGCAAGAGCAGGATGTCCGATTGCCGCAGGATCTCGGGCACCGGCGCATCGGCGGGCAGCAGCGCGACGCGATCGGCAAGCCCGTAGCGGCGCAGCAAGTCGCGGACCGTGTCCAGGAACGGCCCCTCGCCGACGATCTTGCCGGTCAGCTCGACATCGTTGCGCCTCGCCCAGGCGGCCAGCGCGCGAAACGCCTCGGCCACCACGACCGGGCGCTTCTGGTAATAAAGCCGGCCCACGAAGGCGACCTGGAGCCGCTTCTTGCCGGGCTGCATGTTCAGCTCGGGCAGGCCCTTGGGATGCCCGGACCGATCCAGCATCCGGCCCAGCCGGACCTTGCCGATGACATGGAAATGCTCGCGATAGTAATCGACCAGCTCCTTGCTGATCACGTGGTGGATGTCGATGAAATTCGACCAGACGCCCGAGCTGCGCGGAAAGCCGCCATCGGCATATTCGACGATATGCGTGCTGTCGATCACCTCGACCCAGGGCAGGTTGGCGCGGATCTGCGGCAGCGACTCGTAAAGCGGCCGGCAGTGATGGATATGGATCAGCCGGATGTTCTCGGCCAGGGCCAGCTGCTCGACATAGCGCGGCCACAGGTGATGGGGCAGATAGCGGTCGAGGCGCAGGAAGGTCACGTCCGGGCTGTCGGGCAGTTTCCCGGCCAGGCGCTGGATCGAGGGCACGCCGGCCGCGACAAAGACCCGCAGCCCCGCCTGCTGCGCCCAGCGAATGGTGTCGAAGCCCAGCTTTTCGGCGCCGCCGACCTCCAGCCAATGCATGCCGATCAGGATCGCCGGGCGCTTGCCGGTTTCCGGCGGCCGCGGCGGCGGCAGCAGGGAAGACCCGTCGCCCCGCAACAGCGAGACCCGCGGATGGCGCTTGACCGAGCGGCGCTTGCGCAGCATTTCCGCCTGATAGCGGATCTTCTCATAGACCAGCGGCGCCAGCCGGTGCACGGCCCGCAGCCGCCTGATCGGCGCCCAGGGCGCGTCCATCTGCTTGACCTCGCCGGGCAGCGGCTTGCGGGGGATGGACAGGGTGATCGTCACGCTGGCAGCGCCGGGATGGGCGCCGGGCCGCTCGAACTGGCCCAGGAACTGCGCATTCACGTGCTGGGGCTGGAAGGTGAAGGGGCCCTCGATGACGCTGGGCGCGCTCCAGACCGGATCATTGCCCTCGTAGAGGATGAAATGCAGCCTCTGCGTGGGATAGAGGCGGGAATAGATGGAAACGATCTCGGCGATCTCGCGCTGGATATGCTCGGCTGGATCCTCGCCGACGGGGGCGAGTGCGGTCATGCTGGTCATGCTGCTGCGCGTCTCATCTGCCTGGGCTTTCCCTTTTGCCTGCGGTGTAATCGAGAACGGCATGAAGGGAAAGCCACTAGCGGCCTTGCCAGCCGTTCTGCGCAAGGGTGCGCAGATTGTCGCCACAGCCGTGCGGCAAAGGCCCCGTTCGCCCCATGGTTGCACATGACCTCACGGCCCGCGACGTTTTCGTCAAGGAAACCGAAGGCCGGGGCGGCTATGGTGGCCTCGCGCGGTGATTCGCGCCGCGGGCCCTGGCCCGGCGTCTTCTGATCGCGGAGGTCATGCATGGCGGGCAAGGCAAGATCCTGGTGGGGCGGCGCGGCGGCTGTCGCGGTTCTGGTCGTGCTGGGCTGGCTGGCCTGGCAGAACCGGGCCCAGGACGGGCAGCTTGCCGGCATCGCCTCGGGCAATGGCCGGATCGAGGCGACCGAGCTCGACATCTCGGCCCTCTCCGCCGGCCGCATCGCCCGCATCCAGGCGGCCGAGGGCCAGTTCGTGCGCAAGGGCGAGGTGCTGGTGCAGATGGACACCCTGCAACTGGACGCGCAGAAGCGCCAGGCCGAGGCGCAGCTGCGCCGCGCCCGCATCGGGGTCGAGACCGCGCAAAGCCTGGTGACGCAGGCCGAAGCGCAGCACAAGGCCGCCGAGGCCACGGTCGAGCAGGCGCGGGCGGCGGCGGATGCGGCGGCGGCCCGACTGGCGCGCACCGAAAGCCTGGCGCGCAGCAATGTCGCCTCGCAGCAGGTGCTGGACGACGTGCGGGCCTCGGGACGCGAGACGCAGGCTGCCTTGGCCTCGGCCGAGGCCAACCTGGCCGCCGCCGAGGCCGGGATCGGCACCGCCCGCGCCCAGGTCGTCGATGCCGAGGCGGCGGTGGACGCGGCCCAGGCCGCGATCGAGGCCATCGAGGTGCAGATCGGCGACGCCACGCTGCAATCGCCGCGCGACGGCCGGGTGCAGTACCGCATCGCGCAAGAGGGCGAGATCGTCGCGGCAGGCGGGCGCATCCTGAACCTGGTCGATCTCGAGGATGTCTACATGACCTTCTTCCTGCCCACCTCGCAGGCCGGCCGGGTCGAGGTCGGGGCCGAGGCGCGGCTGGTCATGGACGCCGCCCCGCAATACGCGATCCCGGCGCGGATTTCCTATGTCGCGGATGTGGCGCAGTTCACGCCCAAGACCGTCGAGACCGCCGAGGAGCGCGAAAAGCTGATGTTCCGCGTCCGCGCCCAGGTCGATCCCGAATTGCTGCGCAAATACAGCAATTACGTCAAGACCGGCCTGCCCGGCATGGCTTATGTCCGCCTCGACCCCGAGGTCGCTTGGCCCGATACGTTGTCCAACCTGGTAGAATGACCGTCCTGCCCGACCCTTCCGACGACCCGCCGGTGGCCGAGATCACCGGCGTCTCGCTGCGCTATCGCAAGGCCGTGGCGCTGGACGGGGTCACGCTGGCCGTTCCCGCCGGGCGCATGGTCGGGCTGATCGGCCCCGACGGCGTCGGCAAGTCCAGCCTCCTGTCGCTGATCGCCGGGGCGCGGGTGATCCAGCAGGGCCGGGTCCGGGTGCTGGGCGGCGACATGGGCGACGCGCATCAGCGCGCCCGCCTCTGCCCGCGCATCGCCTATATGCCGCAGGGGCTGGGCCGGAACCTTTATCCCACGCTGTCGGTGGCCGAGAACCTGGATTTCTTCGGCCGGCTTTTCGGCCACGGCCCGGCCGAGCGCGCGCGCCGCATCGACGCGCTGCTGGCCGCGACCGGCATGTCGCCGTTCCGCGACCGCCCCGCCGCCAAGCTTTCCGGCGGCATGAAGCAGAAGCTGGGCCTGTGCTGCGCGCTGATCCACGACCCGGACCTGCTGATCCTGGACGAGCCGACCACCGGCGTCGATCCGCTGTCCCGCCGCCAGTTCTGGGAGCTGATCGCCCGCATCCGCCGCGACCGCCCGGGCATGAGCGTCATCACCGCCACCGCCTATATGGAGGAAGCCGCCGGCTTCGACTGGCTGGTGGCGATGGACGCGGGCCGGGTGCTGGCCACCGGCAGCCCGGCCGAGCTGCTCGACCGCACCGGGGCCGAGGATCTGGACCGCGCCTTCATCGCGCTTCTGCCCGACAGCGAAAGGCGCGGGCACGAGCCGGTCTCGATCCCGCCGCGCCGGGCCGAGGACGGCGAGCCCGCCATCGAGGCGCGGCACCTGACCATGCGCTTCGGCGATTTCACTGCCGTCGACGACGTCAGCTTCCGCATCGAAAAGGGCGAGATCTTCGGCTTTCTCGGCTCGAACGGCTGCGGCAAGACCACGACCATGAAGATGCTGACCGGCCTTCTGCAGCCCAGCGAGGGCACGGCGCAGCTGTTCGGCGCCGCGCTCGACCCCTCGGACATGGCGGTGCGGCGCCGGGTCGGCTTCATGAGCCAGTCCTTCTCGCTTTATTCCGAACTGACGGTGCGGCAGAACCTCGACCTGCATGCGCGGCTTTTCGGCATGGAGGCGGGGCAGGTCGCGGACCGGGTCCGGCGGATGATCGACCGCTTCGGGCTGGCGGGCGTCGCGGACGACCTGCCCGACGCGCTGCCGCTCGGCATCCGCCAGCGCCTGTCGCTGGCCGTGGCGATGATCCACGGCCCCGAGATCCTGATCCTGGACGAGCCGACCTCGGGCGTCGATCCAGTGGCGCGCGACGCCTTCTGGCGCATGCTGGGCGAGCTGTCGCGCCAGGACGGGGTGACGATCTTCGTCTCGACCCATTTCATGAACGAGGCCGAGCTTTGCGACCGCATCTCGCTGATGCATGCCGGCCGGGTGCTGGTCAGCGACACGGCCCAGGCGATCAGGCAGGCCAAGGGCGCGGCGACGCTGGACGACGCCTTCGTCGCCTATCTGCAAGAGGCGATCGGCGACGAGCCCCCGCCCGCGCCGCTTGCCGATGCGCCCGAGGCGCCGGCGCCGCCCGGCGGCTGGTTCAGCCTGCGGCGGATGCTCAGCTATTCCCGGCTGGAATCGCTGCAACTGCGGCGCGACCCGATCCGGCTGACCCTGGCGCTGCTGGGCAGCCTGATCCTGATGTTCGTCATCGGCTACGGCATCAACATGGATGTCGAGGATCTCAGCTTTGCGGTGCTCGACCGCGACCAGAGCGCGACCTCGCGCGACTATGTGCTGGACATCGCCGGCTCGCGCTATTTCACCGAAACCGCGCCGCTGGCGGGCTATGATGACATGGACGCCCGCATGCGCAGCGGCAACCTTGCCCTGGCCATCGAGATCCCGCCCGGCTTTGCCCGCGACGTGGCGCGCGGCGGCGCGGTGCAGGTCGGCGCCTGGATCGACGGCGCCAACCCGACGCGGGCCGAAACCGTGCGGGGCTATGTCCAGGGCATGCATGCGGACTGGATCATGCGCAAGACGCGCGAGGCCCATGGCGAGGCGGCGGTGCAGGGCGCCTTCGAACTGGTGACGCGCTTTCGCTACAATCCCGACGTGAAAAGCATCGTCGCCATGGTGCCGGCGGTGATCCCGCTGCTTCTGCTGCTGATCCCGGCGGTGCTGACCACGCTCAGCGTGGTGCGCGAAAAGGAACTGGGCTCGATCATCAATTTCTACGTCACCCCGGTCACGCGGCTGGAATTCCTGATCGGCAAGCAATTGCCCTATGTGGCGCTGGCGATGCTGAACTTCGCGCTGATGACCGGTTTCGCGGTCTTTGCGTTCCGGGTGCCCTTCACCGGCAGCCTGGCGGCCTTTTCGCTGGCCGCGGCGCTTTACGTCTGCGCCACCACGGCCATGGGGCTGCTGATTTCCTCCTTCATGCGCAGCCAGGCGGCGGCGCTGTTTGCGACCGTGCTGCTGACCATGATCCCCGGCGCGCAATATTCCGGGCTGCTGGACCCGGTTTCGTCGCTGCAAGGCGTGGGCCGCGCCATCGGCGAGATCTATCCGACCACGCATTTCATCATCGCCTCGCGCGGGGCCTTCTCCAAGGGGCTGGGCTTCGACGACCTGGGCATGGCCTTCGCGGCGCTGGCGGCGGCGGGGCCGCTGATCCTGGGGCTCAGCGCGATCCTGCTGAGGAAACAGGCCAAATGAAGCTGCGCAACGTCTGGAACCTGGGCATCAAGGAGTTGCGCGGGCTGTGGCGCGACCCGGCCATGCTGCTGCTGATCGTCTATGCCTTCTCGCTGTCGATCTATACCGAATCCAAGGCGATGCCGGAAAGCCTGTCCAACGCCGCCATCGCCGTGGTGGACGAGGACCGCTCGGCGCTTTCCGAGCGCATGGTTTCGGCCTTCACCCCGCCCTATTTCGGCACGCCGCGGCTGATCACCACCACCCAGATGGACCGCCGCATGGACGAGGGGCTGGACACTTTCGCGCTGGACATCCCGCCCGATTTCCAGCGCGACCTGCTGGCCGGCCGCCATCCCGCGATCCAGCTGAACGTGGACGCCACCCGGATGAGCCAGGCCTTCACCGGCAGCGGCTATGTCCAGCAGATCGTGACGGCCGAGGTCTCGGAGTTCCTGGCCGGCCATCGCGGGGACGCCGCCCCGCCGGTCGAGCTGGCGCTGCGGGCGCGCTACAATCCGTCGCTGGACGCGGGCTGGTTCGGGGCGATCAACAGCGTCATCGACGCCGTGACCATGCTGTCGATCATCCTGACCGGCGCCGCGCTGATCCGCGAAAAGGAACATGGCACCGTCGAGCACCTGCTGGTCATGCCGGTGACTGTGGCCGAGATCATGCTGTCCAAGATCTGGACCATGGGGCTGGTGGTGCTGCTGGCCTCCAGCTTTGCCATCACCGTGGTGGTGCAGATGGCCTTGCAGGTGCCGGTGGCGGGCTCGGTGCCGCTGTTCATCGCCGCGGCGGCCTTGATGCTGTTCGCGACCACCTCGATGGGCATCTTCCTGGCCACCATGGCCGGGTCGATGCCGCAATTCGGCCTGCTTCTGATGCTGGTGCTGTTCCCGCTCCAGGTGCTGTCGGGCGGCATGACCCCGCGCGAAAGCATGCCCGACATCATCCGGGCGCTGATGTCGCTGGCGCCCAACACGCATTTCGTCATCCTGTCGCAGGGCGTGCTGTTCCGGGGCGCGGGGCTGGGGGTGGTCTGGCCGCAGCTCCTGGCGCTGGCAGTGATCGGCGGCGTTCTGTTCTGGCTGGCGCTGCGGCAGTTCCGCCGCTTCCTGGCCTGAGCCCCGACTGGCCCGGCCCCGGACCGAGAGAAGCCGGACCCGAAGGCCCGGCAGTCGATACCATGTCAAACCACCACCATTTGACTGACTAATCAATTAACATACGGCGCGATTCGTTGAAACGTTTTTCTGGCGCCGGGCCCGCATCCTGCCGCGCCACAGGCACAAGGCGGGATCGGCAAACCCTGCGATGCGCAGCCGGCCATCCGCGCGCCGATCCCGGCGCCAGTCCTCAGTCCGTCACCGCGACATAGCTGCCGTTCTCGATCTTGAGGACATAGGTTCCATAGATCGGACGGCGGTCGTCCAGCAGCGAATAGCGCCCGAAGCCGATCCGCACCGGCACGTCCTTGGTCGCATCCAGCGCCTCGCGCAGGTCGTCGCGCGTCGGCTCGGGCCCGGCCTTGGCCAGCGCCTCGATCAGCACCCGCATGATCGAATAGCCAACCGCCGCCCAGCTGTCGGGGGCCGCGCCGGTTTCGGCCTCGAACCGCTGGGCAAAGGCGCGGCTGCTGGCGTCGAAGCCGCCGGGGATCCATTCTCCATAGAAATGCACGCCTTCGGCCGCGGCGCCGGCGATGTTCACGAATTCCGGCGACGAGAAGATATTCAGCCCCATCACCGTGACCTTGGGGTCCAGACCCGCCTGGCGCAGCTGCGTCGCGATGCCCGCGCCCTGCGCCGCATAAGAGGCGATGAAGACGCAATCGACATCGGAAAAGGCGATCTTGGTCGAGATCGAGCTGAAATCGGTATCGGTGCTTTGCACCATTTCGCGCGCCCCGATGGCAACCCCTTGCGCGGTGATGCCCTGCTCGAACTCTTGCAGAAGCTGCACATAGACCTCGATGTTCTGAATGCCGATCAGCGCACAGTTCTTC
The DNA here is from genome assembly GCF_046335115.1 of Paracoccus sp. P2. Classification (NCBI taxonomy): domain Bacteria; kingdom Pseudomonadati; phylum Pseudomonadota; class Alphaproteobacteria; order Rhodobacterales; family Paracoccaceae; genus Paracoccus; species Paracoccus sp. P2. Next base: position 10,239 of record NZ_JBGOSN010000031.1, read on the forward strand.
AGCTTCAGCTTTTGCGCCGCATAATCCGCCAGATGGGTGATCGAATCCGCCGGAGTCTGCGTCATGATATAGGACCAGGGCCCGTATTCCAGGATCTTGGGATTGTTGGTCGTGGTCAGGACCGGCACCTTCAACTCGTTGCCGACCTGCGCGCCAAGCTGCGCCACCGCGCCGCTGGTCGGCCCCAGGATCGCCAGCACCGAAGGATCGCGGCCATAGCGCGTGACCAGCGTGGTGGCCTGCGTCCGGTCGGTCGCGTCATCGGCAATCACCAGGTTGATGCGCCGGCCCTCGCCCAACTCGCCCGCCGCGTTCGATTCCCTCACCGCCTGCTTCATGCCCTCGGTGATCGGGATGCCGACAAAGGCCGCGGCCCCGGTCAGCGATTGCAGCGCGACGATCGTATGCTCCTCGGCGCCCGCCTGCGGAACGCAAAGCGCCGACAGCGCGGCCGCGGCAAGCCATGGCCTGAATCCTCTCATCTTTCTCTCCCTAGATTGGCTGGATAATTGTATTTTTATGTTGATTCTATGCATACATATAAACCATCTTATGTCTACAAATTTTCCGTGACCAGGGAGGTATGGAGGAGGTATGGAAATGAGGAGCGGAAATTCCGATGCGGCGGACAGCGTGGTCGTCGTCGGGGGTGGGCTCAGCGGCATCGCCACCGCGATTGCTCTGGCCGATCGAGGGCGCCCTGTCGTCCTGCTGGAGGCGGGTGCCAAGATGGGCGGCGCCGCCGCCTATTCCGGCGGCCAGGTCTGGGTGGGGGCAAATCATGTCGCCCTGCGCGAAGGCATCGAGGGCGACAGCAAGCAGCGCGCGGAAAGCTATATCCGCGCCATCGCCCACCGCTTTCCCGAATATCTGGACGAACAGGCGATGCGGCGCTGGATCGACACCGCCCCCGACGCGATGCGCTATTGGGAGGAAACCGGCGCGATCCGCTGGGCGGTGATCCCCGGCCTGGCCGATTACCACAACGAGGCCGAGGGCGCGATGCCGGCCGGCCGCTACCTGACCAATGCGCCCATCACGCGGGACACCCTGGGCGCCTGGCGCGACAAGCTGCTGATCAGCCCCTATTTCCCGGTCGGCCTGACCTATGCCGAACTGTTCGAACGCGGCCGCCGGATCAGCATCGTCGACGAAACCGCCGATGAGGACGAAGGCGGCCCCATCCAGGGCTTTGGCCAGTCCGAACGCCGCGCGGCCCTCGATGGCGGACCGGAAGTCCTGACCTTCGGCCCCGGCGTGGTCGGCAGTTTCCTGGCCCGCGCCATTCGCGACCCGCGCATCACCATCCTGCTCGGGCATCGCGTCACGCGGCTGAAAAGCGACGCCTCGGGCCGGGTCGTCGGCGTGGTCGCCACCTGCGAGGCCGGCATGGCCGAGTTCGACGGGCCGGTGGTGCTGGCCACCTCCACCTTCGACAACGATCCCGACCTGGTGCGCGAAATCGTCGGGCTGGACCCCGAGCAATGGGGCAGCGTCGGTCCGAAAACCCTGCGCGGCGACGGCATCAGGCTTGCCCGTTCGGTCGGCGGCGCGGTGGTGAAGCTGCCGCCTAGCGCGCAGACGATGCAGCCCGGCTGGAAGTCGGACTATAACGAGGGCTTTTCCTACGGTCCCGATACGGCGATGCCCCATACCATGATCGTCAACCGCCATGGCCGGCGCTATTGCGACGATTCCTATTGGGTGGACATCGCGCAAGCCACCATGGACGACACGGCGGAAAACCTGCCCTTCTTCCTGATCTTCGACGAGCAGCACCATCGCAAATACGGGCTGGGCATGACCCCGCCCGGCGCCGATTATCCCGAAGGGCTGGTCACTTCGGCGCCGACCCTGCGCGAACTGGCCAGCAAGCTGGGCATTGATCCCGACGGGCTGGAGGCGACGGCGGAACGCTTCAACCGCTTTGCCGAAACCGGCATCGACGAGGATTTCAGCCGCGGCACGCGCGACTTCGTGCGCCGCTTCTATGGCGATCCGGCGCATCAGCCCAACCCGGTTCTGGGCAGCATCGCCCAAGCACCGTTCCACGGGCTTCGCCTGCGCTTCGTCGCGGCCGCGGTCGGCAACAGCGGCATCCATGTCGATGGCGAGGGGCGGGTGCTGGACGAGGCAGGCGCAGTGATCCCCGGATTGCACGGCGTCGGCTCCTGCACCGCCCAGACCGTGACCGGCACCGGCTATAACAGCGGCATCGCGCTGGGGCGGGGGCTTGCGATGGCCTATCTGGTGGCACGCGACATCACCGGCGCGAACTAGGCGCCGCGGGACCGGGCCCGGCCCGTCCGCCCCTCCGGCCTTTTCCGGCCCCCGCCCATGCCCCGAGGCATGCAGGGCCATTGCTCCGGCCCAGCCCGCTGGCCTATTGCTTTCGCGGCAAAACCCGGCACAAGCGGCGGCGCCGGGCTTCTACCCGCCCGCACGCCGGGGAACGCGGCCAGAAAAGGAGACTGCGCTTGCATCGCTGTGAAACGGCCCAATGCGCCATCCGGCTGGACGACCTGGGCTATGAGGTCGCGGGGCGCCCTGTGCTGGACGGCGTCACCCTGCATTCCTCGGCCCGGCGCATCGGCGTGGTGGGCCGGAACGGCTCGGGCAAAAGCACGCTGGCGCGGCTGCTGGCCGGGCTGATCGCGCCGACCCGCGGCCAGCTCCGCATCGGCGGCCGGGACGTGTTCCGCGACCGCCGCGCGGCTCTGGAAACCGTGGGCATCCTGTTCCAGAACCCCGAGCACCAGATCATCTTTCCCCGCGTCGCCGAGGAAATCGCCTTCGGCCCGCGCCAGCAGGGGCTGGACAAGGCGCAGACCGCCGCGCGGGTCGAATCGGTGCTGCGCTCCTTCGACAAGCTGCATTGGAAGGACGCGCCGATCTCGGCCCTGTCGCAGGGCCAGAAGCACCTGGTCTGCATGATGGCGGTGCTGGCCATGCGGCCGCGCCTGCTGATCCTGGACGAGCCCTATGCCGGGCTCGACATCCCGACCCGGCGGCAGCTTGCCCGCTATCTGCACCGGATCGAGACGCGGCTGCTGCACATCTCGCACGAGCCCTCGGACCTCGAGAGCTGCGACGAACTGTTCTGGCTGGACCGCGGCCGCATCGTGGCGCAGGGCGCGCCGGCCCGGCTGCTGCCCGATTTCACCGCCGAGATGATCCGGCTGGGAGAGCTTGATGATATCGCTGACCTCGCCGGTTGAGACCCGCGCCCATCGCTGGCCGGCCGGGCCGAAGCTCGGGGGGCTGTGCCTGGCCTCGACCGCGCTGTTCATGGTGGGCGACATCGCGATCCATGCCGCGGCGCTGGTCGCGGTGCTGGCGCTTTACGCCGCGCCGGGGCCGGTCTTCCTGCGCGCGGGGCTGCGCAGCCTGCGGGTGGTGCTGCCCTTTGTCGCCGTCCTGCTGGCCTGGCACGCGGCGGCCGGCGACATGCGCCTGGGGCTGCTCATCACCCTGCGCATGGTGACGCTGGTGGCGCTGGCCAACCTGGTGACGATGACCACGGGGCTCGAGGATCTGGTCGAGCTGGTCCGCCGCCTGACCGCGCCGCTGCGCCGGCTGGGCCTGCCGACCGGGATGCTGGAGATCGCCATCCCGCTGGTCATCCGCTTCACCCCGGTCCTGGTCGCCCGCGCCGAGACCCTGGCCGAGGCCTGGCGCGCCCGGTCCCGCCGCCGTCCCGGCTGGCGGCTGATCCTGCCGCTGACCCTGCAGGCACTGGACGATGCCGATCATGTCGGCGAAGCTTTGCGCGCGCGCGGCGGCCCGCTTGGACCGCATGGACAGGAGTAGCAGCATGGAACGCAATATCGCCCAGATCGCCCTTTTCGCCGCGATGATCGCGGCGCTGGGGCTGGTGCCGCAGATCACCCTCGGCTTCGGCGTGCCGATCACGGCGCAGACGCTGGGCGTCATGCTGGCCGGCGCGGTGCTTGGCGCGCGGCGCGGCGCGGCGGCGGCGGCGCTGTTCCTGCTGCTGGTGGCGCTTGGCCTGCCGCTGCTGGCGGGCGGGCGCGGCGGGCTTGGCGCCTTCGTCGCGCCGACGGCGGGCTTTGCGCTCGGCTTTCCGGTCGCGGCCTTTGCCACCGGGCTGTTCGTCGAGCATGTGCGGCTGCGTTCGGCCGGGCTGGCGGCCGGGCTGGGCGCGGTTTTCGGCGGGATCGCGGTCCTTTATGTCTTCGGCGCGACCGGGCTTGCCATCGTGGCGCAGAAAAGCCTGCTCGAAGCCTTCACCCTGGTCGCGGTCTTCATTCCCGGCGATCTGCTGAAGGCGGCGATCACCGGCATGCTGGTGCAGGCGCTGGCCAGGGTGCGGCCGCAGACGCTGGCCTGGCATCACCAGGCGGCGGGCTCCGGCGAACGGCGCCTGTAACCCCCCGCCCCGCCCGGCTGCCGGTCATCTGCCGGGGCAAGCCGGCGCTTGGGATGGCCCCCCTCGGTCCCCCCGCCCGGCCCCGTTTGGGGGTTGACCCGCGGCCGCTCCGGCGGGAACCCTGCGCGGGTGAACCAGTCCTTGCCTGCAGGAAATCCCATGGCCAATTGCCGTCCCATCGTGCTGTCCGACGATCATGTCGCCCGCGTCGCCGCGGCCGAGGGGCCGCTGCACGATCCGCGCTGGCGGATGCTCGAGGATGCCGATCTCGACCGCCTGGCCCAGCGGCTGACGCAGGATCGGCCGCGGCCGATCCCGGTCTTCGCCTATGGGTCGCTGATCTGGAATCCCGGATTTGCCGTGGGCGCGCGCCGCCGCGCCACCGCGATCGGCTGGCATCGCAGCTTCTCGATCTCGCTCGATCATTTCCGCGGCACGCCCGAGCGGCCGGGGCTGATGCTGGCCCTGGCCTCGGGCGGCAGCTGCGAGGGGCTGGTGCTGGAAATCGCCGAAGGCAGCGAGGCGGAATCGCTGCGCGCCATCCTGCGGCGCGAGCTTGTCGCGCATGAACTCTCTGCCAATGCCTGCTGGATCGAGGTCGAGACCGGGCGCGGCCGCGAGCCGGCCCTGACCTTCTATGCCGACCCGGTCGGCACGCAGCGCGCCGAGCTGACGGTCGCGGAACAGGCACGGCGGCTGGCCCGCGCCGCGGGGGCGGCGGGCTCGGGCGCGGAATACCTGCTGCGCACGGTCCGGGGGCTGGCCGAGCACGGCATCCATGACGACTACATCTGGACGCTCCAGAAACTCGTGGCCGAGGAAATCGAGGCCGGCGCGGATGGGGCATCGGGCATCGCGGGACCGGCAGGACGGCCCCGCGCATAGACGGCCCCCTGCCCGCAAGGCAGGCATCCGGGCCAAGACGGCCGGCGGAATGCGCGCATCCCGCCGGGCTGGCGCGGACCCCATCCGCCGCGGAACAAGGGGCAAGCGGCAAAACCGGGCATCGCGCCCCGGGGGCGCAAGCGTCGCCGCCCCCGGGGAACGCGCGTCCGCTCATGCCGGCATGGAAAACAAAGTCATGCCGCGCTATAGCGTGTCGCCATATTACGCGCCCATGATCTCGCCATTCTCCACGACGAATGAAACGCCGTGATCCCGGAACCTGCCGAAGGGGATGAAATGGCGGCCGTTCAGATTGGCCCGCGCCCATTGCCCCATGCTGGTCATGAGCTGTTCCATTTCCGAATCATCGGCATCGGTCATTCGCCGGATTTCCTGCATGTCCAGGTTGGCTTGATGACTCCATGGCATTGCTTGTCCTCCACATAGGAATATTCGTTCAGAAACGCGGCTGGCGCGCCGGCAAAGGCCGCGCGGATTTTCCGCCTCTGCCGGCGCATGTTCACTGCACGCCGATCAGGCCAAGCTGGTTGTCAAGCGTCGTGCCGGTGATGGAATACTTGGCGGTCTTGTTCGTCCCCTTGCGATAGACGAAGGCCTGCTGCGCCACGTTGTCATTGCCCCACACGACGAAAGCCTTCAGCTTCACCCGCGAGCCCTCGGGGATCTTGAGCGACCCCAGATCCACGGTTTTCTCCTGGCCCAGGGGAATGTCGGTGTTCTCCTCATAGGTCTGGCTGCTGCCGCCATCGGGCGGCGCCGCGACCACGTGAAGCTTGGCAACGAAACCGCCGCCATTCCGCAGGCTGAATTTCTCGATATCCATGATGATGCTCCCTTCCTTATCAACCACGTCGATACGCATGAACGGGATGGCGGCCGATCAGGAACTGATCGTCAGCTCGTCGTCCTCTGTTTCGGCCGGCCCTTCGTCTTTCGTTTCGGCAGCCTTTTCATCGCGATGCCGCGGCACGGCGGGATCGTCGATCGTCAGCTTTTCCGAACCGGGATCCGTCGCCACGCTGTGATGAAGCAGCTGGGTCCGGTATTTCTCCCAGTCGATCGGCGAGCGCAGCTTTTCCTCGATCCTGCCTTCCACGAAAATATCGATGATCGGTTTTCTCAGCGCCTCGGGCAGCAGAAAGATGATCGGCACGACATCCGCGAATGAGATGACGCTCCACCATCCCGCATGGCTCAGCGTCGTCGCCCATCCATAAGGGTCAAGCGCCAGGGCCGGATTGCCGCCGGCGCTGGTGACCTCCACGTCCTGGAAGGACTCTTCCCACAAGGATTTCGACGAGGATTCGGATTTGAAGCCGCCATGGGCGCTTGCCGTCACCTTCTTGTAAGAGCCCTGAACCTCGGTGGAAAAGCTGCGAGCCAGGCTATGTGCATCCTCGCCCGCCTTTGTCTCCCGGTCCTGGCGATAGATAAGCTTGCCGCCGACAAGCGTGCGCAGCGGAAAATGCGTCCCGTAGCTGTCCAGGATGGCGGCAAGCGCCTCGGCCCTTTCCCCGGCCGTCGCGGGGGGCGCATTCACCAGGGCATATGCCTCGTCATACAGCGGCTTGGACAGGGTGACATTGCGCGGGTCGATCACGATCTCGGCCCTGGCCACCAGATATTCGATCCGCAGATGCAGGGCGGCGCTGGCCTCCTTGTGATCGCTTGTCTTGGTTTCGGTATAATCGCTCTTGATCGAAAGGCTGGCGGCCTTGCCCTCGACGCCGAAATCGCCCCCGACATTCCAGGACAGCGAGGAGGCGATGGCGTCCAGCGTCCGGCTTTGCGTCGCCGAAGCCGAAAACCGGGTCGAGCGGATCGGCCGCGCGACACAAAGGAAATCCGCCGCGTCCTCGGCATCCAGCGCCGGGCGCGGCGGCCGGTCAAGATCGAAGCTGCCGCCGGGGATCGACACGAAGCGCAGGCCATGAAGATGGCGCAGGGCATTCAGGATGACTTGCCGTTCGCCGCCATCCATCGTGTCGAAAACGTCCTGCGGGGCGCCGGTCGGGGCGGTCGGCCGCCCCAGCACCTGTTGCAGCATGTCCTCGGTCTGGATCAGCCCCGGCTGGGCGCCGCCGCCGGTCTCGGTCTTCGGCTTCGCCGGGGCGGATGCCGGGGAACTGCCTGCCGGCGTCGCCCCGCCGCGCTTGCGCGGGCTTTCGAAGCGGAACCGCAGCAGCCCCAGCTTTTCATCGGGCTTGCCCAGGCGTCCGACGATCTCGTAGGGCTCCATGTCCTCGGCAATGGGCTTGCCGGAGGAATCGAGGAACGGGCGCCCCATGGGAATGCCGTCGCAGCCCTTCAGGAAATCCCGCAGCTGGCCAAGCGTCTTGTTCTCGCCGCCATCGGGCCAGTCGATCTGGCGCGGCTTTTCGCCATCCTCCAGGAAAAGAAGCTTGAATTTCTTGGCCGCCGCGGGTTCTGCCTCGCGCTTGACGGAAAGCTCGTCCAGCCGCCGCAGATAGGTCGTGGCCTCGGCCGCCTTGTCCACATCCGCGCCCGCGATTCGAAAGACATCGTCCTTGTCGACCAGCGAGTCATTCTGCGTCCTGAATTGAGCCAGGGTTTCGTCGGCGCGGACATAGACCTTGTGTTCCCTGCCCTTGCGATCCTTGAACTTGACCTGCCGGCGAATGGGAACGATCTCGACCACCATATTGTCGGCGACGGCGGTTGCCGTCTCGCGATCCTGGGGAACAAGCGTCAGGGCATCGGCGCTCTTGCCGGTGCGGAACTGGTCGAACGCGTCCATTTCACCGGTCGAGACGAAAAGCTTGCGCAGATCCGCAAGGCTTGCGTTTTCGGCAGCGGCATCCGTTCGTGACGTGCCATCGCGTGACCTGAGGATGAAGCTTATCATGAACACCTCGGCTAATGGTTCATAATCACCCTAATCCGATGCGAATTTCCTGCGCGCCTCTGCCAGGGCTTCCGCCGATCCCAATGTCACGATTTTCAGATCGAGCTTTTCGGCAAAGGCGTTCGAATCCCTCAGCGGCTTGATCGGTATGGGCCTTGTGTTTTCCGGCAAAGCCGGACCATGGGCAAGATAGCCGAAACCGGGATCAAGCCCGATTCCGGTCGAAACCGGGGTCGCAATGGCAAGCGGGGATTCCGGCGGCGGGCTGGACCCGTTTCCCGCAACCGGCGCCGATTGCGGCTTTCCCGGCTTGGAGAAATCCGAAGGAACCTCGAATAGATTCGCGGTCTCATCGACCTCCCGCTGTGAAATCTGCTCGACCGCGCGGCCGGAGCTGGTAAATGCGGCCGGAACCGAGCCGATGTCGTCGGTGGTCTTCAACTCGCGAAGCGCCGCCAGAATATCGGGCAGCTTTTCCGGTGAAAAATCCTGCAGGATCTTTCCCGGCGCATAGGTCGCCATCAGCGCGGCCAGCTCGCCGAACCGCTGCGCGTCGCACCAGGGCCGGTCGGAACTCCACCGCACGCCACCGGCCTCGAACTCCGACAGCGGCGCAATCTTCAAGGTCAGGATCTTGCGCAGATCGGGACTGACCCCGTCATTGAACCGCACCTTTTCCCTGGAAACCGGAACAAGCGCCCGATCGCCGTCTTGCCAGCGGTCCAGCAGGATGTTTCCGGAAATATCCAGCCTGGACGGATCGAAATTATGCGCAATATTGACGATCCGGCTGGTTATTTCCGTGCCCTGCCCCGCATTGTCGGCAATTTCCAGCCAAGCCATGAAACCACGCGGCCCCGAGGAATTGACCTGCAATTTGAAAGGCTGGTCTCTGACCAGGAACAGGACAGCCTTTACCGTTCCAAGATTATGATCCAGCAAAAAGAAACCTTGCGCGCCGTCTTGATTGCCGGCAAGGCTGATCGTCGCATTCTCGCTGGATACGGAATCAACAGAACGTCCCTGGATGTTGGTCGATACCATCATCCCCACTCCGCACGCAATGTTTAACCAATACCCTGCATACATAACACGTTTCGGATTTCCCCCAAAGTCATAATCGTCCGGGCGAGTATATTATTAGGCCAGTTCAGATGACCTTTCCCCGAATATCGCAGGTTTTATCCATGATTGGATGAAATAACCGAACCCCCGCCGGAAAGCCGCATTATCGCCGGGGCCGGGCCGGCCGCGCGCCGCGGGCCGGGGACGCATGGGGCGCGAAAGGCGGGCGATTTGGTGCTATCATCGACCCCGGCGCGACGAACGGGACGCGGCGCCGCGGCATCCATCCAGCGTATGCGAAACCACGGGGAGGAAACGCAATGCCAGACCTGCCATTCTCATCCGAACGCTATGGCCCGGCCGAAAGGCAGATGGCCCAGGCGCTCGTGACCTTGGAAAACCGCATCCTGCATCCCGGGCCGGCACCCGATTGCGATTGCAGGGAGGGGATGTTTCCCGGTCTCAGCCGGCGCGGGATGCTGCTCGGCGGGGCGCTTCTTGGGGGCGCGCTGCTCGGTGCCCGCCCTGCCCGCGCCGAGGCGCCGCCCGGCGCCATCGAATACCCGGTGCAGCCCGACCCGACCAGGGAACAGGGCCGGGTGATCCTGGAGGACGGCGGCTACGGCTCGCGGTCCCAATTCGAGAACGAGATCCGCTGGCGCTATCCGACCGCCAGCCTGGATTCCAGCTGGTCGCTGACGCCGCTGGCCTCGGGCCACGGGATCATCACCCCCTCGGGCCTGCATTTCGAACGCCACCATGCCGGCATCCCGAACATCGATCCGCAGCGCCACAGCCTGATCCTGCACGGCATGGTGGACAAGCCGCTGCGCCTGACCATGGACGACCTCAAGCGGATGCCCTCGGTCAGCCGGATCGTGTTCATCGAATGTTCCGGCAACGGGCTGACGGAATGGGAAAAGCCCACGCTCAGGACCGTGCAGGGCACGCATGGGCTGACCTCGACCTCGGAATGGACCGGGGTGCGGCTCTCGACCGTGCTGAACGAGGCCGGCCTGCAGGACGGCGCCGCCTGGATCCTGGCCGAGGGCGCGGATGCGGCGGTCATGACCCGCTCGATCCCCATCGACAAGGCGATGGACGACGCCATCCTGGCCTATGCGCAGAACGGCGAGGCGCTGCGCCCCGAACAGGGCTATCCGCTGCGCCTGCTGCTGCCGGGCTACGAGGGCAACACCCAGATCAAATGGCTGCGCCGACTCGAGATCGGCGACAAGCCCTTCATGACCCGCGAGGAGACGCTGAAATATACCGACCTGCTGGCCGACGGCACCGCCCGGCAGTTCACCCTGACCATGGACGCGAAATCGGTCATCACCTTCCCCTCGGGGGCGATGCGGCTGCCGCGCCCGGGCTTTTACGAGATCACCGGCCTGGCCTGGTCGGGGCGCGGCCGCATCGCCGAGGTCGAGGTCTCGGCCGATGGCGGCCGGAGCTGGACCCAGGCCGCGCTGCAAGAGCCGGTGCTGGACAAGTGCCACACCCGCTTCCGCCTGCCCTGGATCTGGGACGGGGCCGAGGCGGTGCTGCAAAGCCGCTGCACCGACGATACCGGCTATCGCCAGCCGACCCTGGCCGAACTGGTCCAGGCGCGGGGCACGAAGTCGGTCTATCACCTGAACGCGATCCAAAGCTGGCGCGTTGCTCAGGACGGCGAGGTGTCCAATGTTCATGTCTAGGCAATATCCCCTGCGCAGCGCCCTTGCGCTGGCTTGCGCGCTGCTTCCGCTGGGCGGGCTTGCCCAGGACGCCGCCGCCCCCCGCACCGTCGCCCCGCTGCCGGCCGAACTGCCCGACAGCGGCGAACCCACGCCGCCCTCGCCCGCGGTCGCGGACCAGGAGGCCGCCGGGACTCCGGGGCTGGAGGCGAATTTCGGCATCGGCAAGGCGGCGACCGAGGAAGAGATCGCGGCGATCGACATCGACGTGACGCCCGACGGGCACGGGCTTCCCGACGGCCGCGGCAGCTATGCCGACGGCAAGGCGCTTTACGACGAGCGTTGCCTGGCCTGCCATGGCGAGAACCTGGAAGGCATCCCCGAAACCGGCGGACCGGCGCTGATCGGCGGCCGCGACACGCTGGCCAGCGACACGCCCCTCAAGACGGTGGAAAGCTACCTGGCCCATGCCAGCACGCTTTACGACTATATCCACCGGGCCATGCCGATGGATGCGCCCGGCTCGCTCACGCCGGACGAGGTCTATGCGGTCAGCGCCTATATCCTGGGCCGCGCCGGGATCGTGGACGAGACGACGGTGCTGGACCGCGAAAGCCTGCCGCTGATCCGCATGCCCAATGCCGAGGGTTTCGCGGACGATCCGCGGCCCGAGCGGCTTTGAAACCGGCATGGGCGCATCGCGATGCGCCCATCGCACCGACCCGGTCGCCGCCCTTGGGCCGCGTCGCGCAACCCC